>NZ_PUJV01000017.1:0-91339 GCF_011189495.1 Photorhabdus stackebrandtii | reverse complement strand
TTTGACAAACTGACGTTTGGTGTGAGCAGACGATTCCAGCGTTCGAGTGAATAAGGTCATAAAAGATCGGCGTTTAACAGAAAGAACACCGATCTTAATGGATAACATGAGCTTTTGCGACACCCTCGCACTGGGCGAGGGTTTACGGCGGGTCTTACTAAATTGACCCCGTTATTTAAACCCCATTTGTCTCATATCTAATATTTAGACATATATATGCAGGGGTTATTACCTAATCGATGGTAGGTGCGTTCTTTATCGATATCGTTAACGCGATTGTGATTAAACTTTATTTACTGTTGCCAGTATTCCCGGCAGTGCAGGGGTAAATTAGAGTACTGCACCAGCTATTTATTTGGTGCAGTATTGTCGTTGTGTTTCGCTTATAGTTCCATACATTCAAAATCGTAAAATAGGGTTAGCAACGATGAAGCTTTTTAACGCTCTGGGGTTTCGTTGGGACCGGTCTGCGGTTCCTCTTATTGTTCCGATTCATTCTATTGAGCGGGTATGTTTCCGTTTTCACCGGATGCTACCAGAATTCGTTTGGGATGCCAGCGTGCTTGAAGGTAATCCTTTTACTTTCCCAGAAGTGAAGACATTATTGGACGGTGTAACCGTCGGTGGTAGGAAGGTTTCCGACCAGGAACAAGTCCTGAATCTCGCAGAAAGTTCCAAGCGATTGTTATTTATGGTGAAAAAAGGTCAATTTGAGTTGACCAAAGCTACATTTACTGAACTTCACAGCATAGTTGCCCGCAACGAAGCCTTGGAATGGGGACAGTTCCGTGGAGAAGGGCAAGAGGAGAATTACACTCCAGATGTCAGTTTGGGTGAGTATGGTCGGCATACTCCGTTACCTACTGTACCCGGCGCGCCAGAATTGAACCATGTTTTTCAAGAAGGTGTTGCCTTACTGAATGAGTGTCAGCCTTTCGAAAAGGGGGCCGCATTCTTCCTTTTCGGTGCGCTACAGCAATTCTTCTTTGACGGTAATAAACGTACTTCCCGTTTCATGATGAACGGTATTTTAATGTCAAATGGCATAGATGCTATCAGCGTGCCTGCGGCGAAAATACATGAGTTCAACGAAAAGATGGTGCGCTTCTACCTGAGCAAAGATGCCACTGAGATGATGATATTCCTTGTGGATTGCCACCCGGAAGCAGAGCAAATTCGAGCGGTGAATACACGAAATTAACGATCACAGCGCCTAGCTTGTTTGGGATTTGTCCCGATATGTTTTCAGTCATGCATTATCATAATGTGTGCGTTCAGGTAACCAATGTTCAATCCATAGCTTCAAAACAACTTAATCCAAGCGATATAGAAAAGTACCTTTGGGTGCTTTTTTGTATCTATTTTCTCTTGTAACAGCCTGCTCCATCAGCTTATTTTCGCCTTTACCGCTGAGGAGCGTCTCAACAGCGCACAGTGAATATGATTAGTTAATCTATTAAGTATTATTTTGTTATTTCAGGCCATTAACCAATGGTTGAGAAAAATATAATAATTCAACCTATCTATTATTCATTTGGAATCTCATCACTCCCGCTTTCTACGAAATAGTTTTGGATGTAAATCCTAAAAAAATAACTCACTTTTTTATAAACAGAAAATATATTACGCCATCCTTGGTGATTTTTATTCTTTGCTTTACATTTAATACTTAGTAAATTAAGTTACATATTCATGTATTAATAAGAGTAGCCATAAAGATGTACATCCTCCCTAAATTCTGTGGTTCAAGCCTCATAATTTTAATTTTTACTCTTTATCGATAAAAATAATCTGAAATCAACTACCAAAAAATCAATTTAGCATTAACCTAAAGTTATCAGCCGATAACTTTTTTCTATTATATTATTCATCAAATGTTGGGGCTAAACATCTATTCTGTAAACACTGGCAGCGGAAGCTGATAAAGCAACTGATTAATCATAAATAGGCTGGAAATATCTTTATCAGTGAAGCAGAAAAACAAGCATTAGGGGAGAAAGTAGTAAACCGTTGAATACAAATAGTACAGGAATGGAGATTCCATTCCTGATGATGGTGATTTAATTGGGTCTAACACTCAATTAAATCAGATGACAAATTCTCATTTATTTCTCTAAGTGAGATATATTAGTTCCGCTATCTTGGACATGATCATCAAAAATAATAATAAAACTGTTATTTGAAGCAGGATATGATTTTTCAATACCTCGCTGTATTACTGAAAATACAAAACCATGCGTATCGGATAGATCCCACACCTTTACATCTTCACAATCAAGATCTAAATATTCTTCTCTACCCGCCTCTCCACATTTATTAACTGAAACTTTAACCGGTTCAGTTGAGAGATTTTTAACATAAATCATAAATCCTCCACTATATCAATAATAAATAATTTAATTTAATTCAATGACATAAGGACAGCAATTAAATTAATAAAACTAGTGCAATAATAAAATTTTTTAGACAGATGGTATAGAATATAAAGAAGAGATATCTCTACCGTTATTTACAACTGAGTTATCATAAATAATTATGTAGCCATTTGATTTTATTGAATACAACATTGTGACACTAATCCTTACGTGCTACTGCCATTAAAAAACCGCGCCCATCTGATCTATCCCATTGAGCCACCTCTCCTGTATTAATTTCAATATATTCGTCATTACCTTCTTCACTACTCCATTTACTAATTGCAACTTTAACCACAGTCTCTGAAAGACTTTTGACATAAATCATATTAAACTCTCCATTATATCAACGTAGATTTATTTAGCTCTAATTTAAAAATACCCTAATATGTACCATAATGAAATATAAGTATAGATAAAAAAACCAACAAAACTACTATTATTTGCGTGACCTCCATCAAGGTTTTATACTTCGAAAAGAAAATATTTAAAATTACATTCATTGAGTTAATAGAAACATTTACTATTTAAACTTAGTAACTCAATATTGCATTGATGTAAAGACAATAACTTTCATTAATATATTAATGAGAATTTCCTATCGTAGATTTATATCTATCCCAGTTTTAACCTTCGAGCATAACGTTGTGCTAATACCGCACACACCATCAACTGAATTTGATAAAAAAGTGGCGGATTCGACTAATAAGTACAGTTTTTCAGAAGGGTGGTCAGTTGCTTATTATGTGAATCTACCAACCATTTATATTTTCTGGGGATGTTTTTTAACGCTGGTGCTAATTTAGGAATAATTGTAATTATATTTTGCATTCCTTTGGAAATAATACATTGCCAATTAAACGGAATAATTAAAAGAAAGCTCTGTAGCAGAGCATCTTAATTATGGGATAAAACCAGATCTCCGTATTTTTGGCGGCGTTGAGAAACGACAAGTCCGCGCCGACATATTCTCAATCACGCATTACTATAATGTGTCCGTTCCGGTAACCAGCGTTCAATTAGGGCGCGGGCATGTTCCGGGTAATGCTGGTGAATATGCCGGGCAATACGTTGTACTTCCGGCAACATTCCCTGATCTCTCAACAAATCAGCAACCTTAAATTCGGCATTCCCAGTTTGGCGCGTTCCTAATAGCTCCCCGGGACCACGAATTTCCAGATCTTTCTGCGCGATAACAAAACCATCATTGCTATCTCTTAACACTTGCAGACGTATTCTGGCGGTACTGCTTAAAGGAGTTTTGTAAAGTAAAACACAATGAGAAGCGATAGCCCCACGGCCAACTCGTCCACGTAATTGATGAAGTTGCGCCAATCCAAGTCGTTCTGGATTATCAATAACCATCAAACTGGCATTCGGCACATCCACACCAACTTCGATAACCGTCGTGGCAACCAGAAGCTGTAATTCTCCACGTTTGAAAGCCTCCATCACTTCCAGCTTTTCTGCGGCTTTCATTCGGCCATGTACCAACCCAACTTTTAATTCCGGCAAGGCGAGCGTCAATTCTTCACTGGTGACTTGCGCAGCTTGAGCTTCCAGCACATCGGAATCCTCAATCAGCGTACAGACCCAATAGGCTTGTCTGTTTTCATCAAGACAGGCGTTTCTGATCCGTTTGATCACCTCTTCACGGCGTGTATCCGGGATTGCAACCGTTGTGACCGGCGTTCTCCCCGGTGGCAGCTCATCAATAATAGAAGTATCAAGATCGGCATAAGCAGTCATCGCTAAGGTCCGGGGAATAGGTGTTGCGGTCATTATCAACTGGTGAGGATGAAAACCCTGTTCACGTCCTTTTTTCCACAAAGCCAGACGTTGATGCACACCAAACCGATGTTGCTCATCAATAATCACCAGCGCCAGACCGGAAAATTTAACCTGTTCCTGAAACATGGCATGTGTACCAACAATCATAGCGACCTGCCCGCTGGCAATGGCTTCTTGTTGTTTCTGACGTGCTTTCCCCTTTTGCTTACCTGCCAGCCAGCCGATCTGAATACCCAAAGGTTCCAGCCATTGCCGGAATGTATTTGCATGCTGTTCTGCCAGCAATTCAGTCGGTGCCATCAGGGCAACCTGTTTACCATGCGCAATGACCCGCAACGCAGCCAGCGCGGCAACCAGCGTTTTTCCCGAACCAACATCTCCCTGAATTAATCGCATCATCGGAACATCTTTTGCCAGATCTTGCTCAATTTCCGCTACAACCCGTTGCTGCGCGTTAGTTGGCGTAAATGGCAGACGATTAAAGAATTGCTGTTTTAACTCGTTTTCAGCCGGTAGCGACTGAGCGTGATGGCGTTGTGCGCCAGCTCTGACTGCTAACATACTCAAATGGTGAGCGAGAAGTTCTTCCAGAATGAGACGGCGATGCGCCGGATGTTTACCTGTTTCCAACTCTGCCAGCGCAATATCTGGTGGTGGGCGGTGCAGAGTATGCAAGGCTTGTGGCAGGCTGATCATGGAACGGCTTAGCTCTTCCGGCAGGAGTTCGTTAATCGCACAGGTATCAAGCAATGCCAGTGCCTGCTCAATCAGTTTACGAAGCGTCGCCTGACGAACACCTTCTGTTGTCGGGTAAATAGGGGTTAATGTCTCTTGGAGATGCACATTCCCGGCATAATTCTGAATCTTATACTCAGGATGGATAATTTCCGCGCCATGAATACCTTTTTTGATTTCACCGTAAGCAACAACCTGTTTCCCTTTTGCCAGATTGCTTTTCATTGCGGCGGTGAAGTTAAAAAAACGCAGTGTGAGCACACCGGTACCATCACTAATTTGGCAGGTCATCATCCGGCGGCGGCCAAAAATAACATTGGTATGGAGGATTTCGCCGGTGACTGTGGCATGGATACCCGGTAAAAGATCATTAATCGTATAAAGGCGGGTTTGGTCTTCATAACGAAGAGGGAAGTGCAGCAGCAGATCCTGCAAACTAATCAGCCCCATTTTTGCCAGTTTAGCTGCCTGACTTGCCCCGACGCCATGCAGGGAAGTCAAAGGGATGGCATCAAGCAGTTGGCCTTTCATACGATTTTTTTCTCCATTGATTGTGTGGCAGTCCATCATGTTTTACCGGGCAGGATCGGGCATGGTTTATCACCCATAATAATACAGACGGGTTTAACGTAATCAACGTAATCTTCCCCCTAATAACGGGTTGAAAATTATACTGATACACCGCGCTAACCTCCTGTAACAGTCAAGATCACATACTCTTATATATCAACTAAATTCAACAGCGTGATCTCATAGTGATAAAAAAATAATCAAAAAAAGGTGTTTAAATTCTACCTCTCATCTGTATAACCCTCTGTAGCCCCAGTGAACAACATGCCATTTGGGCAAATTAATGGTGTGTATTTTATCCTCGGGTTTTGTCTGTTCTTGGTTTGTGTCTCGGAATTGAGGGCGGGTTTGTCAGGGGATAATAGCTGGGTTGTGCTATCAATATATTTGGGAGAAATAATCATGGGCCAAAGAAAATATCTGACGCAGTCAGAAGTGGAAAGCCTGTTGGAAATGGCGAAAGTCGGCGCTAATCCAGAGCGGAACTACTGTTTGGTGTACATGAGTTTTATCCACGGCTTTCGCGTCAGCGAAGCCAGACATCTACGGTTATCTGATATGGAATTGAAAGAGCGATGCCTGTATATCCGGCGGCTAAAAGGAGGATTTTGCACTAACCATCCTCTGTTGCTCCGTGAAGTTCGGGCGATTAAGGCATGGCTCAAAGTGCGCAAAACTTTTTTGGGGGCAGAGAGTGATTGGTTGTTCTTGTCACGTTCTGGGAAGCCGCTTACGCGTCAGCGGATTTACCAGATTATTAGTCGATTAGGGCAATTGGCGAATATTGCTGTCGTTTCGCATCCGCATATGTTGCGCCATGCCTGTGGTTTTGCCCTTGCAGACCGGGGAGTGGATACCCGGCTGATACAAGATTACCTTGGACATAAAAACATTCGTCACACTGTGCGTTATACAGCGAGTAATGCTGAACGTTTTCAAGGAGTTTGGGGTGTGAAAGGTAAGCGTTGATCGTTACATTTAGGACCATTTTGACAATCAAGATAGACTTGCCATAGAACTATACTGAAAATTTTCTAATAAAAAAAGATACAGAATTGTATATCTTTGTAAAGCAATATGTATCTACCACAATTGCACCAAAATAACTCAATTTGTTTACTTTCAACGCACGCAAACTCCAGTCTCTCAAGCCCCTTGCTTGAAGTTGTTGATCTTATTTTTCGGATTCAACAACAAAATATCCTTAAATTTTGATGATTGTCGTTAAGTTGTTTCAGTAATGATGCATTTTCATACAAAAATACCACAATGTATCTCAATTGTCAAAATGGTCCTAAGTGACAAATTTATGTACACCTAAGTGTTGCTGTTTATCAGCAAATAGTATGTAAAGTTAAGTATGATTTTTGTTCGATACTTAAGTAAGGTTAATCAAATGAAAAAGATATTAAAGATAAGCGTCGTGGCGGCGTTGGTTTTAGGGGTAGTTTCGGCTGCTTCGGCAGCAGATGAAGCGCAGCACGTGAAGAAGAATACCGAGGTAACGATTACAGGTTCGGTCGTGGCTGCGACGTGTGATGTAACCAGCCCCAATGCAAACGGGAAAGTGGATTTGGGGAACGCTTCGGCAGGCGCATTTGAAGCTGGCACTTTTGGGGGTCAAACAAGCATCGCATCGTATGTTGGTACGGCTCCTAGATTAATTACTGTCTCTCTTATTAACTGTGATGACCAGAATACCGATGCAAACAAAATTCAACTGCGGGTATCAGGAAAAACATTGGATGGATCGAATAACACCATCTTTAATGACAGTGAAAAAGGTAAGAATGTAGGTGCAATACTAACTTATGGGAATGGCACTAAAAAGGAAGTTGTCCCAAACAATGGCTATGTCCTTCTGAAAGGCGCTGCTGCGGCTGGTACAGGTGCCAAAGGTAAAGACTTTGATGGTTATTCTGTAACATTCTCTGCGTATATGGCATCAACAGTCCTTAAGCCAGAATCAGGTCAGGATATTAACGCTCCAATCACCTTCTCCTATGCATATAACTAAGTTTATGTTGTTTCAGCCTGAGGGGTGCTTCCTCAGGCTCTTTCGATAAAAAATCTTAGATGATTGATGATGCCTTTTATTAGGCAACTACTGGCTGGTTGAGCCAAGATATGAGAAACAAAAGATGATCAGTAAACTCCGACTTCCTAACATCATAGTAAAAAGTCTTGTATTTGCCGCGTTTTTGTTCGCGTCACAGAGTCAGGCTGAAGGCGGATTTGGCATCAATGCTACACGCATTATTTTTTTACAGGATAAAGCTGAAGCAACAGTCTCGGTGCGCAATACGACAACTAATATCCCTTATCTGGTGACAACTAAAATCACCAGCACCGTTGATGGCAAGGGTAAAACACCGTTTTTCGTCTCACCGCCTTTATTTCGTCTCGATCCTAAAGGAAATAATGTCCTGCGCATCTTAGGTGATACCAGCAAATTGCCAACCGACCGGGAGAGTGTCTTTTATTTTACTGCTTCCGCTATTCCCAGAAGTAACCCTCTGGGCCAGCGCTTTGAAAGCGCTAAGATTTCGGGTGGGCTGGCCTATGCCATCGGCAATACCATCAAACTATTTTATCGGCCAACGGGGTTGGTGGGTACACCAGAGCTGGCATACAAAGCGCTGCGCTTTACCCATGCTCCCGGGGGCGTTCAAGTCAGCAACAATTCGCCTTATCACATCAGTTTTACGCAGATCAAAGTTGATGGGGTGCCGGTGAAGTTTTCTGACAGTCATCCGCAAATGTTGGCACCTTTCAGCACCCATGTTTATCCCGCTCAGAACAATCAGAACAAAAAGAAAGTGGAATGGGCGGTGATCAACGATCTCGGCGGTGGAGAGAACTTCAATGGCACAGTCCAGTAGAGCCACTATTTCAGCGACTAACAGGATCTGTGTTCAGCGTATACAGAGATACCTGAGTTACCTAGGCATGGGTGGGGTTCTGTGGCTCTCTTCTGGTCCCTTGTGGGCAGCGAATTCTGCCGGGGCCACATTTAAGGCTGAAATTACTCAAGGCACGTGTGATGTTATTGTGGACAGCAATAATATCGAGCTGGGCATAGTGCAGTTTGCAGACTTGGTATTAGGAAAAGTTAACAGGGAAACTCAGATTACGCTGAGAAATTGCACGAGTGTGGTCAATAGAAACAGTATTACTCCCACGATTACCGTTACCGGAAATCATGTTGGTACGAATGATAAGAGCTTGTTTCGTGATAAAGGAGCAGATGAAAAAAACGAAGCTTC
The DNA here is from genome assembly GCF_011189495.1 of Photorhabdus stackebrandtii. Taxonomy (NCBI): domain Bacteria; kingdom Pseudomonadati; phylum Pseudomonadota; class Gammaproteobacteria; order Enterobacterales; family Morganellaceae; genus Photorhabdus; species Photorhabdus stackebrandtii. The sequence goes on along the minus strand of NZ_PUJV01000017.1, from coordinate 82,563 downwards.
AACGGCAGTGGGCATCACTGTGCAATTGAAGAAGTTTAGTGGAACAGAATGGTCCCCAGATTTAAAGGACGGTGAACCTTTTCATCTGGCTAATAAAGGCACAATCGTAAACGATAAAACGCCTACTGTGCCGGTGAAATTTTCACTGGTATGTGCTTTGGCAGGCGGGCAGACGGTAGCGGTCTGCAAAAAGGCAGGAAAAATCAAGGCTACGCTGACGTTTACGTTTAATTATCGTTGATGTATCGGCATTGCAGCGTGATATCGCGTTAACAGAAGAGTGATAGGGTTAATTTGAGGTGAGCACGATGTTTGGGACAGCGACAGAACAAAAAAAAAGCAGGCTGAATGACCCGTCGACCTTCCTGACCAAGGGTAGAAACCCGGTATTGCAGGTTGTGATGCGCTGCTTCTGCTGGAGTTCTGTAATGGTTCTGCTGTTCCTGGCAAGCAGCGTCATGGCTGATGACCCCAAGCCCAAGACCGAGCCCAAGTACCCAGCGACGATCACGAGTGGGGTAAACGTACAGCTGCGTGTAAGTGTTTATCCTGATCCTTGTGACATAGAGATCGGTGGTGGTGATATGAAGGGTTCGGAGCTGAATTTTGGTTCCCTGCTGGCGGCGGAGTTTAGTCATGAAGGGAATGTATCAGCCCCCAAGTCATTTAAGCTGAAATTAACGAATTGTGGCGATCCGGGGAGTCTCGGCCTTATACCCAAGATCACTGTATCTGGAAATACCATCGACGCTGAACATGGTGTGATATTTAGTGATCCTAGTTCCGGTGATTCTGGTACCTCTGAGGGGCTGGGGTTTATTATTTTAATCGAAGAAAATGAGAAGAAGAAAATAGGGCTGAATGATCAGTTGTCAATCAATCATCAGGAAATGGAGTTCCCGTTCCAGGTTGAATTTGATGAGGGCAGTGCTGAGATGTATGTAATGGTAGCAATCGCACGTGGAATAGATAGTAAGGTTATTCAACCCGGGACGCTGATTGCGCACGTCACATTTACATATTCTTATCAGTGAGGTGTGATTTATCACGGATGATAAAAATTGGGAGAGGCGGAAAGAGTTAGATGAAAACGAAAAATAGCAATCTTATAAACAGTGAATTAATGACATATCACAGCAGGGCAAAATATGTGTTGCTTTTCATGATGCTGATTGGATGGACCATCGGTTGTGTGACGACTTTTCCAGTGCAGGCGGATACGGATACGGAGCGTACAATCAATTTCAGAGGCATGTTATTGCCTCCGACCTGTGTGTTGAGTGTGAATGGGTCCAGCTTTGCCGGGTTTTATAATGATGGTTTCGCTCCGGTCTATGCCAGTGAACTCAGAAATAGCAAATATATCGCAAGAGATCCCGTGGAACTGAACTTTATGTTTAGTGACTGTGATCTAGGCGAATCAAAACCCGCTTTCTACATATGGAGTGATGTGCCTGCCATAACAGATCGGGAGCTTTTCATGCCTGATGACAGTGATGTTGTTAACAACAGTACTAAAGGAGTAGGGGTTAGGTTATTCGACGAGGGAACTAGCAAGTTTGTAGAGGTAAGGAAGGGGACTGATCCGTATAGGGTAGACCTCTCAGACAGTGTAAAAGGAAATGGTGGGAAATTGGAGGGAACAATGAGGAGGTTCAGGGCGTATGTGGGAGGTCTGGGCGATACAAATAATCCAGTAACCTGCAAAACAGAGAGTAACGATACCAATGTATTATGCGGAGGAGTTGCGGATGTGAAGATACATTTTGAGTTTGTGTATCAGTAGATGGCGTTAAGCCGGGTGTATTCAAGGGATTTTGTCTGATTCTCTGAGATGAAGTGGGATATATGAAAAAGATGATAGTCATGGGAATGCTGGCGATATGGGCGGTTATGGCATCGTCACCAGCACATGCGGGTCTTATGTTGAGGAAGACACGTATTATTTATCATCAGGGCGACAAGGTGCAAAGCATGTCATTGCAGAATTCAGGCGATGAGGTGTATCTAATACAAGCTGCTGTGACTCCGGGAGATAACTCAAATACCCGTTCATCGGAGTTTACCGTGTTGCCTCCGTTGTTTCGCATGGAGGGTAATAGCTTGAACGTGATGCGTGTTATACGTACTGGTGGTGATTTCCCAGCTGATCGAGAGTCTCTGTTTCGTTTTCGTATTAATGCGATCCCGGCGAAGAAAACACTAGATGAGAGCAAGGCCAATGGCAATGGAAAACCAGGAGAGATTGGAGCATCTCTGTCTATTGCGCTGGGGATGAATATTAAACTTATCTACCGGCCAGATAAGCTGCCGATGACACCGGAGCAGGCCTATGGCCGACTGACATTTATACGAGCAGGCAATACTGTCGTAGTGACTAACCCAACACCGTATTACCAGACTTTTGCCCAATTGAAACTTGATGGCAAGGCAGTAGATCTTAACAAAGCCCCGTCAATGTTGGCCCCTTTCGGCCAGATGACTTTTTCCTTGGCAGGTACGGCGGGAAGTAAAGTGACATGGTCGATGATCACCGATGCCGGTGGAGTGAGTAGACTACAGAGCGGTACGTTACGGGCCGACTAAGTATGTTTTTATATTTTGAAATTGGAAGAGCATGACATGGTGGAGCGTAATATTTCAATAAAACAGATCGTTATAACTGTGTCATGTGTTCTGGCAATAATATTACCGGTATTGCCGCTCAGGGCAGCAGAGAGTCTGAAGGGGTTGTATCTCGATGACGCTCGTGTGATTTATCCTGAATCATCCAGCAACGGAGTCTCTTCGACACTCATTAATAACAGCGACAACAATTATCTCATTCAGTCAATCGTACGAGAACTAAACCCAGAGACCGGTTTACCGCTGGGGGTTAAGGCACCATTTATCGTTATTCCGCCGATTGCGAAGGTGGGGGCAGATGAACGGCAGGTGCTGAAAATCCTTCGTACTGGTGGGGTTTTGCCGAAAGATCGAGAATCTCTGTTCTTTCTGAATCTGCTTATGTTGCCTTCTGAGAAACAATTACCAGTATCTAAAGATGACTCTGGCAAGATGAGAATGGTGACAGCTCTGGCGGTGAAATTGTTCTACCGTCCTGAAGGGTTACCAGAAAAGGGGGTTGCCGGTGCGGTGAAACAGTTAAGTGCGTCAGTAAAAGAGGATGTCGTGATGCTGTCTAATCCGTCACCGTTTTGGATAACGTTGCAGACTTTGCATGTAAGTTCGTTTGCCGTACCGGGCAAGGATTTGTTTAGGATGGTGCCACCCTTTGGTCAGCAGAGCTGGTCGCTGCCGGCGGGTAAAGTGTCTCCTGGTAGTCATGTCACTGTATCGTGGCGTGCTATTGATGAGTTTGGGTTAGACACTGATGAAGAGAGTAGATCTATTGCCGTATCCGGCAGTGGTCAATAGCGATGTTGCAAGATATCGACAGAATAGATATGAGCAATGAACCTCTATATGTTAAATAAGAGATGGCAATTAAGAATGAAAGTGTTGATTCCGGCAATAAGCCGTCGTTCAAAACGGCCGTCTACTTGTTGTCGTTGTGTAAATCAAGGTATTTTTACTTCTCTTACCCTATCAAAGCACCAAATGGGGGGGTCTCTCGTTTTTTGTCGGGTGATGCTGGCATTTCTGACGGGATGGAGCGCTCAGGCAACAGCGCGTGATTATTTTGATCCGGCTTTATTGGACTTTGGTTCGAATTCCGGTCAACCGGTAGACTTATCACAGTTTGAGACCGTAGGAGGTCAGGCGCCGGGAACTTACCGTGTTGATATCTACGTGAATGGTACTTTTTTTGATACGCGTGATATTACGTTCCAGCGTCATAGCGAGGGTAATGCCGAGCTGACGCCGGTACTTACCCCAGATTTGTTGGAAGCGGCTGGTGTTAATATCAGCGGTATACCAGCATTGAAAGCATTGCCGGTGGATAAGCCGATAGAGAGTCCGTTGGGTAAATTGATTCCCCAAGCGGCGGCCCGCTTGAACTTTTCCCAGATGCAGCTGAATGTGAGCGTACCCCAAATAGCGATGAAGCCTTCAACGAATGGCCTGGTTGATCCGAAGTTATGGCAGGAGGGCATTCCGGCTTTTTTACTGAACTACAGCATCAATGGCAGCCAGAATCAGCGCTCACAATTTGGTAATAAACAGACTAATCAGAGTCTGTTCGGTAGCTTCAATTCTAGATTGAATCTGGGGGCCTGGCGTCTTCGTAATACGGCTACTTATTCTTATAACACTCAAACTTATAACCGGTATGACTCATTCAATGACGCAGTGAAAAAAACAACCGAATCCCAGCAACGTTGGAACTTTCAGCAAACCTATTTGCAGCGGGACGTGGTGGCGTTACGCAGTGATCTGACGATAGGGGATACCTCGACCGGTAGTGTGGCAGGTCAGGTGTTTGATGGTTTTCCTTATCGTGGTATTGGGCTTGCCACCAGTGACCCGATGATGCCCGGCAGGCTGAGTGGTTTTGCGCCGATTATCAGTGGGATAGCTAAATCTAATGCTCAGATTACGGTGACGCAGAATGGCAGTGTGATTTATCAAACCAACGTGGCACCCGGTCCATTTCGTATCACAGACTTGGTGGGCAGCAGTGTCGGGGGAGACTTACAGGTAACGATAACTGAGGCCGATGGTACTCATCATGGGTTCACTCAGGCCTATTCCAGTCTGCCTATGATGTTGCGGCAGGGGCAATTCAAGTACGAAGTGGCAGCCGGGCGTTATTACAGTAGTGGATATGGCAGCGGCATACGTAAGCCGGTGTTTGGTATGGCCTCGATGATTTACGGTCTGCCTGGTAACGTCACGTTATACGGTGGTGGCCTGGTGGCGCAATCGTACCAATCTGCGGCGCTGGGAACTGGGCTCTCTCTGGGTATGATGGGGGCATTATCTGCGGATATCACGACTTCCCGGACCCGGTTACAAAATACGCCTGACATCCTGCGTGGGGAATCTTACCGCGCTAAATATTCGAAAAGTATGCTGACCACTGGCACGACAGTGGATTTAACCGCGTACCGCTATTCCACACGTAATTACCTGAGTTTTTCGGATGCGAATACTCAAGGCTACAGTGTTTGGGGAGAACTCCCTTCTTGGATGTCTGAGCGGCGACGCAGTAGTTGGCAGATGCGACTGAGCCAGTCATTGCCCGGTAACTATTCTCTGTGGCTCAGTGGTCAGCGGGATAACTACTGGGGAAGCTCTAAAACTAACACCACACTATCGATGGGATTGAATGGTTCTTTCTACCGTGTGGGCTGGGGGCTTAATTACAGCATTGATCGCATGCGCGGTAACGGTGACTGGCCTGAGAACCGGCAAATTTCGTTGAACGTAAACGTTCCACTGAGTCTGTTTGGCTCCTATGCGGCGCTGAATAATGCGTATGCTAATTATAGTTTTTCCCGTGATAGTACGGGACGCAGTAATAACCAGTTGGGCATAGGCGGATCGGTGCTGGATGATAATAGTCTGTCTTGGAACGTATCGCAGAGTCAGGCGAATAAAGGGAGAGGGCGCAGCGGGTCAGTGTCAATGGGATATCTTGGTTCCTTTGGGCAAGCCAACTTGGGATACAACTACGATTCATGGGGGGGACGTGGTGTGAACTACGGGTTTAGTGGAGGACTGATTGCACATCAGCATGGCGTTACTTTGGCATCGCGTATTGGTGATGCTGCTGTATTAGTGCGGACATCGGGGGTTGCAGGTATTCGTGTGATGAATTCCAGTTCGGTGACTACTAATCGCTGGGGATATGCGGTTGTGCCTTATGCCCAGACGTACAGCCGTAATAGTATCAGTTTAGATCCGTCATCGCTGCCGGAAGGGGCTGACATGGCACAGGGTAGCAAGAACGTATTCCCGACGAGTGGCGCGGTTGTGATGGTGGATTACCCCGTGCGTATTGGGCAGCAGTTGCTGATGAATTTGACCTATAACGGTAAGCCCGTGCCGTTTGGGGCAATGGCGGGGCTTAAAGGGGATACAGACACAAATCTGGCCGCGATAGTCGGGGAGGGTGGACAAGTGTACCTGAGTGGTATGCCACCCAGCGGGGTACTGAAAGTGAAGTGGGGCAGTACACCGGACAGGCAGTGCGAGGTGGCGTTTAACCTGGGGCCTCCTCCGGTAAAGGCGAAGGCAGATAAAAGCTGGAACCCAATGAGGCAATTGAACGAAACCTGTCGTTAAGATGAGGCAATGTGTTGTGGCTCTGCACTGACAATCTAATGTGGAAAACCATAATTATTAGGAAGAGGACCCTCTGAAAGGCGGATGTAATCTGGTCGGGATGGGGTGTATCAACGAATGAAAATTTCTAACAGGACAACTGGGAAGTTACTCCCGGTTGGGCGGCCGATGAAGACGAATAAGACATTTATTAACAAGATAAAACAGGATATGAGTTGGATGGTGGTTCATTGTCGCTGGTGGCCGATGCCGATATGGGTGGGGATGATATGCCTATCCGTGGGTATCTTTTCTTCTCCCACACTGTTCGCCGCGCCGACAATAAATTGGAATGCTGATCGCGCCATTGAAGCTCTGGGGCCTGCTCGAAAGGTAAAGTGGAGTGACGGAATAATCACTTATCCGGCAACGGGTAAAGCGACCTTAAAAGATGTGTTTCCAACACTGTCTATGAAGTGGGGTAGTAGTAAAACGTTGGATCAGGTCAAGTTCCAGATCAAAGCAGGGCACGGGGAAATTTTTAAAGTCCCGAGAGTGGTTTCAGGCAGTTACGAATGCTCAATTGAAGCCAAATTTACAAATGGTCGTCCAGGAGTAGCCATTGTACACCTTACGGTGAGCCTTAATAAGCCATATCCAGATGCAAATTATTCTGAACTATCAACGCTCAAAGCGAGAACTACTGGTAATCAGGATGATGAAAGTGTAGCAAAGGCAAAACTAAGTGACCTTTCTTTTAATGTGTCTTGTCAAGGGGTAGATTTTTCATGGGAGCGAAAGGCCGATGAAAAAGTTGAATTCGAAACCCAGAATGTTAATGCACCTGTGGGTATTTTAATTGATGGAGGGGATTTTATGTGGTGGTCTAGACCAATTCTTCCGACTATCAAAGACCCTGTAACAGTGATGTCCCCTCCGGCTTGTATTTTTGAAAGTGAGTCTAGTAATAATTTTGATTTCGGAGAGATTCGCCGGGAGCCGTCGGACGCGATATTCCCAATAGAGTTACACCGGAAAACGGTAGGTATATATGATCTATTGATAAGTGTTGCATGCAATACACCCAATGAGGAAGATACAGGCGTAGCCATTGTGAATTTTTCTACCGAGCATCTAGGTGTTGATGGTAAAAGTATAGTGATGGACACCACTACGAAGACTGGTGGTAAGGACTTCGGTAACGCGTTGGAGATAAAAGTGTTGCCGCGAGTTCTAGGCATACAGACTAAGCTTGTAGGCGGCAACCAGATTGGTCAGCCAGTAACATTTGGTTCTGCGGCTGACCCTAAAAGTGTGCTGGTTTTTACTGTAGATGCTAAGTCAGCCGTGAAAAAAACTAAAAATAATGTAGTGTATTATTCTCATCATTCTCTCAACAGGTTTTTTGTGCAGCTTTGGCAAACGAAGGCGATAGACCCCAAGCTTTCTGGTGAGTTCAAAACGTCTATGACGGCAACTCTAGTCGTGAAATAACGCTGCGCTGGCAAGGTATTTAAATATGGCATGGTGGCTTAGCCGCCATAGGTACTTCGTCTCAATAAATCACACTATTTCATTTCTCATGTGGTAACAAATTGACCAGTTAGTCACCAGTGGAGAGTAAAATGACAACCAATGTTAATGATTCAATGCTGCTTCAGATAAGCGGCAGCCAGACCGATTTGCCTGGAGGTCAGACTATTACCGGCAAACAAAGTAATCATGGGGATTTTCGGCTGCCAGCCTGTTTGTCTCATTTGAAGGATACACCGTTGTACATGGCAGTCGCGTATTGGGGATTATTGAAGGGGCGCGGATTTACCAAAAGTGAAATCAGCCAGGTGTTCCGAGTGACAGAACGCCGGGCAACAGATGTGATGAATTATATCTACAATGAGCGACGTGATGTGATCGCCTGTGAAAAAGTCTTCTTTCGTGAGAAACAGGGAAGTCGTCGACTGATGCTGATTGTTACGGCAGTCGTTGAACCTATGCCCCAGAAGGGTCAGGCGGCGGTAACGAAAACGGTGAAGTCGACGCGCTCCCGGACATCATCACAAGCTAATCACATGCGTACTTGGTTTTTGCAGCGGGCTTGTGGTCCGTTTATCTCCTGAGTTGTATCACTCATGTGGTTATCTGGCGGGACATGATGGAAGACGGGTTTTATCGGTTCTGTGTGTGATGCCTTATGGGGGGCTGATAAGTCGGATGGTACTGGCTATCGGGATCATATTGTTGGCCGTCTGTGGGTTTTTATTGGGCAACAAAATTCGCTACTCGCGGTATCCCCGTATGCTGTTAGCGTATTGGTGCCGAACATGGATCTTACCACTGTTATTTATCGCTATCGGGCTGGTATTGATGTTTGGTGTAGGTGGGGAGGGTTGGTTAGACCGCATACTGGATGAGGTTGATTCAGTATTGATTGGTTTGTTCTTTGATAACCAGGATGATATGCCGCCAGCCCCATATCCGGCGACGTCATCGCCGGTAGATAGCGCTGCTGGCTGTTGACCTGCTGATTTGCACGGGCTATCCGGTTTAGTTTCTGTTACGACTGACTCGCATCACATCCGGCATGATCCGGATTTTGCGCATAATATTCGCTAACTGAATACGGTCTTTAGTCGTGAGCCGGATAAAAGCACAGTAAACCCGGCCGTCTTTCTCTTCGGTATTCATACTCTGAATATTGGAATTGGCTGCATTAATGGCGGCGGTTAAATTTGCCAGCGCCCCTTGATGGTTAAACATGTCCACTTTTATTTCGGCGGTGAAATCGTTATTGATCTCTTGATCCCACTCGACGGCCATAAATTTTTCGGGTTCTTTCTGATAACCACGGATATTACGGCAAGACTCATGGTGGATAACCAACCCTTTGCCGGGGCTGATATGGGCGATGATAGGGTCACCGGGGATGGGTCGGCAACATTTGGCAAACGTAATCAGCACACCGTCAGCGCCTTTGATGGGTAATTTACGGGCACCATTGTTGTGATAGGTATTGGTGGTATTTTCTGGCGGCGCGCCTAGCAAATTACGGGCGACGACGATACTCATGGTATTGCCAAGCCCGATTTCAGCCAGTAGATCGTCTATTGTCGAGAGTTTCATTCTCGTCAATTCTTTATTGATACTTTCCGGCGGAATATCAACCAGTTTCTTCCCACTACCCAACGCGTGATTTAACAGACGGCGGCCTAGCCCAATGGAGTCTTCTCGTTTAAGGTTTTTTAGCAACTGACGAATTTTAGCGCGGGCTTTTGAACTGACGACAAAGTTCAGCCAGGCCGCATTTGGGCGAGCGCCCGGCGCAGTAATGATCTCAACCGTTTGACCGCTGGTAAGCGGTTGAGATAATGGGTACGGTTGGCGATCAACTCGCGAGCCAACACAGGCGTGACCAATATCGGTGTGTACGGCATAAGCAAAATCGACCGGGGTGGCACCGGCAGGTAATTCCACAATGCGCCCTTTCGGGGTAAAAACGTAAATCTCATCAGGAAACAGATCAGATTTAACGCTTTCGATAAATTCAAAAGAGCTACCGGCACTTTGCTGTAATTCCAGCAGACTTTGCATCCAGCGCTGAGCACGGACTTGTGCGGCTGTACCGGATTCACCCTGCTCTTTGTAAGCCCAGTGCGCTGCGACGCCCATTTCCGCCATTTGATCCATATCCTCGGTGCGGATCTGGACCTCAACTGGCACGCCGTGAGGGCCAATCAGGGAAGTATGCAAGGATTGATAGCCGTTAGCTTTAGGGATGGCAATGTAGTCTTTGACTCTGCCCGGACGGGGTTTATATAGGCTGTGCATCCGCCCCAAAACCCGATAACAGATATCAACATTGTTAACGATGACCCGAAAAGCATAGATATCCATAATTGAATGAAAACGTTGCTCTTTGAGGTGCATTTTCCGATAGATAGAATAGAGATGTTTTTCCCTACCGCTGACTTTGCACTCGATATTTGCTTCAGCCAGCCTGCCTGCGATTTCAGACAAAATTTTCTGGATCATCTCCTTACGGTTACCTCGGGCCGCTTTTACCACTTCTTTGATAACCCGGTAGCGGTTAGGGTGAAGGGCTTCAAACCCTAGCTCTTCTAACTCCGTTTTCAGATGATGGATACCCAAACGATGGGCTAAGGGACTGTAGATCTCTAACGTTTCCCGGGCGATACGGCGGCGCTTATCTGGGCGTAACGCGCCGAGCGTGCGCATATTGTGGGTACGGTCTGCCAGTTTGATCAAAATGACGCGGATATCCTGCACCATTGCCATGACCATTTTGCGGAAATTTTCCGCTTGTGCCTCTTTTTTATCGCGGAAATTCAGCTTATCAAGTTTGGAAACCCCTTCGACTAACCCGGCAACCACAGGGCCGAAAGGCTGGGCGATATCCTGAAAGGTGGCGGGCGTGTCTTCAATAACATCATGCAACAAGGCGGCCATCAGCGTTTCATGGTCGAGACGCATCTCGGCCAAAATACAGGCAACTGCGACAGGATGAGTAATGTAAGGCTCACCGCTGGTACGGGTTTGCCCTTCATGGGCATCCCGCGCAACAGTGTAAGCCTGCTTGAGGAGCTCAATCTGAGCCCCGGGCAGGTATTTTTGGGCAAGCTGATTCAGGCTTTCGAACAGATACAAGGCAGACCTACCGTAGATTAACGACGACTTTCCGCGATAGCAGAAACTGCCTGCATTTCTGCGGCTTCCTGCTCTTGTTGTTCCTGGCGTTCACGCACGTCCAGAATTTTACCGTTGATCAGGCCCTCTTCCACTTCACGCAGAGCGATAACCGTGACTTTATCGTTCTCTTCAGCAACCAGAGGATCTTTACCACCTGTTTGCAGTTGACGTGCTCGACGAGCGGCGACCAACACCAGGTCAAAACGGTTACCAATTTTTTCTACAGCGTCTTGAACAGTTACGCGTGCCATATGTGTGCGACTCCACAGGTAAAGAAATGACTGGGCATCATACTGAAACTTGGTTCAGTCTGCCAATAATTTGCTGATTAAAGCATCATGCCGTTGTGCCTGGCGCTCCCGATGCAGGCGTTCTGAACGGATGATGGTGTGCAGATCGGCCAATGCAGTATTGAAATCATCATTAACGATTAAATAATCATACTCGTTATAGTGAACCATTTCTGCAACGGCTTGATCCATGCGTTTTTCAATAATATCTTCACTATCCTGCCCTCGACCGCGCAGACGGCGACAGAGCTCTTCTTTTGACGGCGGCAGGATAAAAATGCTGCGGGCAGAGGGCATTTGTTTGCGGATCTGCTGCGCTCCTTGCCAATCGATATCAAGAAAAACATCAACGCCACTGGCAAGGGTGTCTTCAATCACTTTTCGGGATGTGCCGTAATAATTACCGAAAACACGGGCGTGTTCCAGAAATTCATGGTTACTGATCATCTGACGAAAGACTTCTTCCGTGACAAAGAAATAGTGCTCACCCTGATTTTCACCGGGACGCATTGCACGTGTGGTATGGGAAACAGAAACCTGAGTATCATACAGAGGTTGAGTCTTTAACAAAGCCTGAATCAGGCTTGATTTACCCGCTCCGCTTGGCGCAGAGACAATATATAACGTGCCTTGGATCATGGTGGTATCTTGGTTGATTGGATAATAATTAAATAAAGCAGAATAAAATTCTTATAATAGTATACACGTACCCATTCACACATGTCGCGTTGCCGATGCATTTCCGCCGAAATTTTCTTAGGGGAAAAATTGCCAATGGATATTTTGTATCGCCAAGGGGTTGACTTCTTTAGTTAAAATTTTGCTCTATGTATTATCACAACTGTTGTTGAATGAAACAAAAATGTTGTATTTGCTGTTTTATGTGTCATCATCGCTTGGTCGAAAAGGAGGCATGGATGAAATACAGTGAGTTCCGCCGATGGCTAATTTCTCAAGGAGTTTTAATTGAGAAGGCTAGAGGTGGAGGAAGCCACCGCAAGGTATCCATAAACGGTAAATCGTCGGTTTTCCCCGATCATGGTTCCAAAGAAATTCCGGAACCATTGAGAAAGAAAATAATGAAGGATCTGGGGCTTTAAATTTCAAGGGAGGTACTATGTTTAATTATCCCATAAAGCTGGAATATGACGAAGAAACGGGAAGTTATGTGGCTAGTTGTCGAGATCTTCCCTTATTCAACTCGGTAGGTGACTCAGTCGATGAAGCGCTTCTCGAATCTATTGATGGGTTGATTACGGCTATTTCTATAGAAATAGGCGAACGTCGGCCTATACCTGAAGCATCAGTGTTGGAGGAAGGTGAATACGTCGTCAGTCTTCCTATTCTCGTGGTAATGAAAGTGGCATTGCATAATGCAATGATAGAAACAGGAACACGCAAAGCAGATCTTGCGCGTCGGTTGGGGCAAAAGGGGCCACAGATTGATAGGCTTCTTGATGTTGAACATTCATCAAAGGTTGAAATAGTTGAACTGGCTTTGCATCAGTTAAATAGAAAGCTGGATATAGCAGTTCATACTGCATGACATCATTAATTTAAGAAGCACTATAATATCTGACGCATTGAGATGAAAAAGCGCGTTATTTTGAGCGTTTTTACTGTCTTAAAAGGGCAGTGCTAACCGCGGCAAGGCCCGATTACGTCTGGCGGCAGTCCATGAGCGGGCGGATCTGGCAATGCCCTTTCTGTCGAGTCGAACATGACCGCGATATCAATGCGGCGATCAACATCCAGCGCAAGGGCATAACAGCATTACAGGCGGCGGGACTTGTCGTTTCTGCCCACGGAGGCCAGCGTAAATCCGTCATAAAGACGGTTGCGGCCTGAGAAGTGGGAAGCCTCGCTGTTTTTTTACGGCGGGGAGCAGTCACCGGGTTACAATGAAAGAGTATGGCTTAATCGGCAATTAATCGTATTCACCATGTGCTTTAATATCCCCGCCTCCCCAGCCAACTCGTTTGCCATTTGTTCGCAAAGCCGTAAAGGCGCTCCCCGATGAGTCTACGCTGACAATATCCTGCAATTTAGCGATTTCGGGTGGAACAAACCCACCGGTACTTGGCTTCCCCCAGGCAACGACACTACGGTCCGCCCGCAGGGCCGCGAAAGCAGAATTTGTTGCACTCAGGCCGACGATATCGTTCAGTTGAGCAATATCGAGTGGGAGTATGCCACCATTATCTATATTTCCCCAAGCAACGACACTACGGTTTGCCCGTAAGGCCGAGAAAGCAGAATTTGTCGAACTTAGGCTGACAATATCATTCAGCCGAGCAATTTTTGATGGGACATCATTCTTATCACTCCTTCCCCAAACAACAACGCTGCGGTTTGCCCGTAGGGCAGCGAAAGCATCATCATTTGCACTTAAACTGACAATATCATTCAGCTGAGCAATGTCTGATGGGACATTACCGCTATAACCCCCTCCCCAGGCAACAACGCTGCGGTTTGCCCGTAGGGCAGCGAAAGCATCATTATTTGCACTTAAACTGACAATATCATTCAGCTGAGCCATGTCTGATGGGACATAATTATAACTACCGGCCCAAGCAATAACGCTGCGGTCGGCTCGCAAGGCGACGAAACTATCATATGCTGAACTTAAACTGACAATATCGTTCAGTTGAGCAATATCAGGTGGGAGTTCGCCACTGTAGTACTCATTGCTCCAAGTAACGACGCTACGGTCGGCTCGCAAGGCGACAAAGGAGTATTGTGTGGTACTTAAACTGACAATATCGTTCAGTTGAGCAATATCAGGTGGGGTTTTGCCATCGTAGAACTCATCCCCCCAATTAACGACGCTACGGTCGGCTCGCAAGGCGGCAAAGGCGTATTGTGTGGCACTTAAACTGACAATATCGTTCAGTTCAGCAATCTCAGGTGGGATTTTGCCACCGTAGCGCGCATCTCCCCAGGCAACGACGCTGAGGTCGGCTCGCAAGGCGGCGAAAGCACCACTTGTTGCACTTAAACTGACAATATCGCTCAGTTGAGCAATTTCAGGTGGGATTTCGCCACCGTAGCGCGTATCCCCCCAGGCAACGATATGGCCATTCTGTAATAATATGGCGGTTCCAAAGTCATTAGAGTCTATGACGTCATTGCTACCATAGCTGATAGTTTTTCTTCCAGATCGTTGTTTGATAAAAGTGTCTTTGGTCTCTGTGCTGAATGAGAACTCGTTATGTTGATTCATATCACTCTCCTGATAGGCTGTGTCGGATTTATTTGTAGGAATTCTGCGCCGCAAAACCTATTTCTTCCCCATCAAACTGGGTTTCTGCTTAAAGGGTGTAAGCACCTGTATTGCGGTATTTGATTTGCTGGCGGTCAGCGTAGTGTGTTAATCCGTTCATAACAGGTGAAGAGATTATGAGGATTAACTCAATTTTCAGGCCAGCATCTCTCCTGCTAAAAAACACATTTACTGATTAATCGTATTCACCATGTGCTTTGGTATCTCCTCCTCCCCAACCTACACTGCGGCCATCTGCTCGCAAGGCTGCAAATGCAGAGTGTGATGCACTCAGGCTAACGATATCCTTCAACTTAGCAATTTCCGGTGGCACATAACCACCGCGACTTGGTTGTCCCCAGGCAACGACGCTGCCATCTGCCCGCAGAGCTGCGAAAGCACAATCTGCTGCACTCAGGCTGACGATATCGTTCAGTTGAGCAATCTTAAGTGGTAATGTTCCGCCAATGTCCATATCTCCCCAGGCAACCACACTGCGGTCGGCTCGCAAGGCGGCAAAGGCATACGGTGTGGCACTTAAACTGACAATATCCTTTAATGCGGCAATTTCGGGTGGAACCACTATTCCCCACCAGGAAACGACGCTGTGGTCTGCCCGTAGGGCGGCGGCATAATTATAATTGGTAGTTATGCTAACGATATCTTGTAATTTGGCGATTTCTGGCGGGATAATTTCCACACCCCAAGAGACAACGCTGCCGTTCGCTCGTAGGGCCACGAAAGTATTATTTGTTGAACTTAGGCTGACAATATCCTTTAATGCGGCAATTTCGGGTGGGGTTGGCAAAAAATCCAATCCCCAGGAGACGACGCTGCCATCTGCCCGTAAGGCGGCAAAAGATTGCTCTGTTGCGCTTAGGCTGATGATATTGTGTAGCGATAATCCACACATTCTTGGCAGAGCCGTGTTTAAAAAATCCACTGCTCCCCAAGAGACTATGCTGCCGTCCGCCCGCAGGCCCGTGAAAACATCTCTTATTGGAATTGAACTCACGCTGACAATATTCTTCATCTTATCCACTGATGCTGAGGGGAGTAGGCCATTGATGAATGGACCCTAGGTAGACACGCGGCCATCTGCCTGCAAGGCTGCAAATGCAGAGTGTGTTGCGCTTAGGCTGACGATACCTTGCGATTCGGCAAATTCGGCAATTGATGGCGGGACTTCCTGTGTATCATACCGGGTTTTTCCCCAAGTGATCACTCTGCCATTTTGCAATAACATGGCGGTTTTCAATTTAATAGAAATGTTATTTGCCGGTAACGAATCGTCTGCCAATTCAATAGAGACGATGGAGGTATTGCCACCAGAGTTACTTTCTCTTCCTGATTTTAGGTTTTGCTTGATAAAACGATCACCGGTAGCCATGTTTGATGAGAGATGGTCATTTTGGTTCATATTGGCTCTCCTAAATAAGGTTAATATTGGGTTTGCTTTTACCTATAAGATAAAATCGGTTTATCGCGAGTTAAGCTAGATTTATATTGCTACTGGATAACATTACCTGTTATTTGAATAAAAAGGTAATAGAAAAACACGATCAGTTTATAATTTTGTGGATGTATTCCAGTAAAGAAAATATCACATAAATTGAGGTGTTATACGAATGAAAGTATTGAAAGAATAACATGAAAAGGTAAACGGATAATATGATTGAACGTGAATGATGTGACTCAGAAGAGTTAAACACGACGTAATGATATTAAATGGTTAGTGTAAATATTAACAGTTACAGTAATTGGTTATTTACTTCTCATTTGAAGTGAGAAGTTATCGCTTTTTTAATTTTTATTGGAAAATCAGTATAATAACTTGAATTGAATATTGTGATATTTCAGATTGATAAAAAACAAGGTGAATGATAACTCAGTATATTATCCGTATTCATTGGATATTCAACCGGGGATTGTTCCCCGGTTGTCTGGTTAAAGATTTTCATTGTGTTGCTATCACTTCATCCCAGATAAATGACCTTTACTCTTAGTTTCTGCTGGTTATTATTTTATTCATTGGGTAAAAGGATGGCAGGATCTTTAAAATTGGGATTTAAATCAACGGGTGCAGACCAGAGCACAAGGCTATAGATCACATTTTGGCTATCTTGGCTGTCTTGCATTATAATTAACGGCACCCCATTTTCCCAGTTATTTTCGAATTGAACTTGCTCTTCAGGTTTTCGCTGCCATGAAAAACCCGTTCCTTCGCAAGATACTTCGTAACACAGATCGAGTAGCTTAGACTCCATTACGTTACTGTCCCCTTTGAACCACTGGGGCTCATTATTTTCAACGATTGCATCCGTATAAAGTGTTATGGTGGCCTCTCCTGGCAGGCCATCTTTGCGGGAGGCTATTATCTTACAAGTGTACTTTCCTGTAACAACATGTGGAACAATGAAGATTCGGTTTTTCGTTTTAATCCAGAACATCATATCTTTTAACACTGCGGTATCAGGTAAACGTGTCCCTGGAAAATCGAAATGTGGATCACCTTTAGGAAAGACTAAGGTGCTCGTCCCACTTTCCGGATAACGAACCAATTTATCGTTATTCTCTTTTCCATATATCTTCGGGTTTCCGAGAGCTAAAATGGCTTTCTCTGGAACCCAGTCTATGATTTGAGGGTTACTCGTGATTTGAGGTCGACTAGGTTCTGTATACTTAATAAAATATTCTTTAGAAGTTTTCATTTATTGCTGTAATCCCCTCCCGGTTAAATTATATCGACCTTTCAGAGATTCTCCTTTTTCCGATTATTATTTTCTGTATCTGGGTACCCGTGCAAGCTGTCACTACACGTTACCTCATTGGATTTTAGCTCTTACTGCCGTCAGTTTTTACTGGCGGCATTTCTATCGATAAGGTAAAACCTACTCTTGTGAGTTAAGCTGGATCTATATTGTCACTGAATAACATTACCTGTTATTTGCATAGAAAGATAGTAGAAAAAAGTGATTGGTTGATAATTTGGCGGATGTGTTCCGGTAAAGAAAATATCACATACATTGAGATGTCATACGAATGAAAGTATTGAAAGAGTAACGCGAACGAGTAAATAAATAATAGGGTTAAGCGTGAATGAGGCAGGTCTGGAGGAATTAATATTCGAATGGTAATATTTAAATGGTTTACGTAAAAACTGACCGTTATGGAAACGGGTTATCTATTTCCAATGTACTTCGAGTGCTCAACCGGGGATGACTCCCCGGTTGTTCTATTAACGATTTTTATTTATTGCGGCTATCTGCCTTTCTCACCCCGGATATATTATCTGGGTTATCACAGGGATCTGGCTTCGCTAGGTTAGCACTGCCCGTACTAGTAGGTTTCTGGATGGCTGGGTCTTTAAACCTATTATTCGGATTGTTGTCTGGTGGTGTCCAGAAAGCAACATTATGAATCCAATTGCAGGTGTCTTGCATTTCAATTGAGGGTACCCCGTTTTCCCACTTACTTTCCAATTCAAATTTCTCTTCGGGTTTACGCTCCCATGAAAATCCGGTCCCTAGGCAGTTTACTGTGTAAGTCAGGTCGTTCACGTTAGATTCCATAACATTTTTGTCTCCCTTGAACCAGTAGATGTCTGGATTGACAACGATAGCATCCGTATAGAGGGTCACTGTGGCTTTCCCTGGAGATCTATCTTTACGTTTGGCAACCATCTTACAGGTATACTTACCTGTAACCACATGTGGCACCTTGAAGAGTCTGTATTGTGCTCTAACCCAGAACATGCCGTCTTTTAGCATCATCTCTTTTCCTATCGGTTTTGGAAAATTATGATCTATTACTGTCGGAAAGACATTCAATAAGGTACTGGTACCCACTTCTGGGTAACGAATTGGCTTACCGTTGTTGTCTTTCCCATTTATCACCGGATTCCCGAGAGCTTTGATTGCCCAACTTGGGTTCCAATTGGGTGTAGCAGCGGCAAATACCGAGGTGGAAAAGAGCGCCCCTACAGACACGCACATCATCCATACCGGCCACTGGCGGTAATGTGCCGTTATCCGGCCAATATCCTGCTTCATTCTGTTGATGAATGTGTTACCCGCATTCATGGGATATTCAGATGGGGATAGCTCCCCAGTTGTTACGTGAGAAATTTTCATTTATTGCTGTAATCCCGTCCCGGTCAAATGACATCGACCTTTCAGAGATTCCCCTTTTTCCGGTTATTATTTTCTGCATCGGGTACCCGTGCAGGTCGTTACTACACGTTATCTGTCTTAATGACAGGTTTTGTTCAATTAGCCTCTGGACTCCGGCTCTTATTCACCTCCTGTTTATCGGAGGAAACCCAAGTCAAATACCACTTTGCACTGACTGTCCGCATTACCTTATGTTGCTTTCCGAGCCTTTATACCCGTCATCTTTCAAGTTGCCTCTTTGTTGGCTGCACTCACTCACCCCGGTCACATAGTTATCTATGCTCCCGGGGATTCGCTCCCTTGCCGCCGCGATGCATCTTGAAATCCATAGGGTATAGGTATATTTGCCTACCATTTTCTGCTATTACTATCGCCGCTAGATTTATTAGCAATTGCTGGCTGATACACATGGGATAATTCAATATGACTATTGTTTATTGAGTTGAGGCCGGAATGGAAAACTATCTCGGCCAATGTAACCTTGGGTATTTGTATCCCAAAAACTCAGATGGTAGCGTGTAGAATAGCGATGTGCTGCTAAATCTACTGTTGTGTCAGTCTTTAGTATATTTTTAGTGGTTCATACTAAAAAAATACTTAATAGGGCAATTAATCGTATTCACCGTATGCTTTAGTATCCTCGTCATTTCTGCCTCCCCAAGCGACTACACTACGGTCTGCTCGTAGGGCTGTGAAAGCAAAACTTATTGAGTTTAGGCTGACAATATCCTTCATATTGCTCTCCTAATTAAGGTTATATTGGATTTACCTTTTACCCACAGGGGAACCTATGCCATAAAACCTATCCCTTGCGGGTTAAACTGAATTTCTACTGACATGAATAATATTAGACATTATTTAAGTAAAAATCTAATAGAAAAAAGTTATCGGCTGATAACCTTAGGTTAATGCTACACCTGATTGTTGGTAGTGGTTTTTAGATTATTTTCTACAGATAGATCACAAGAGTGGTAATAATGAGATTTAGGCAGAGGAATTTAGCGGGGATATACATCTTTATGACTATTATTACGTGAACGAGTAACTTAATTTGGTAATAACAGAGGGCAGGTAAGCTAATATTTCAAATTAATGAGACGCTGAAATCGGCCAATATAATGAAGGATCACCAGCTTGCCCGCGTTATCGGGGATGCGGGCTGGAATAGCTTCCTCATGAAACTGGAATACAAAGCCGCAGCGGCGGGACTCGTCGTTTCTGCCCATGGAGGCCAGCTAAATCCGTCATAAAGACGGTGGCGGCCTGAGAAGTGAGAAGCCTCACCGTTTTTTACGGCGGGGAGCAGTCACTGATTGACAATCAGCATTATTTCCCAAGGTGATCACACCACCATTTTGCAATATATAGCAATTGAAATAAAAATATTGTAAGAGTGGCATGAATAAGTAAGTCGATAATATGGATAAGTGTGAATGAGGCAAGTCAGGAGGAATTAATTTCCGAATAGTGATATTTAAATGATTTATGTAAAAACTGACCGTTACGGAAACGGATTATCTATTTTAATATATTTCATATTAATAAGAAACAGGGTAAATGATAGCTCAGTATATTTATCCGTATTCATTGAGTGCTCAACCGGGGATGACTCCCCGGTTGTTCTGTTAAAGATTTTTATTTATTGCTGCTACCGGCCTTCTCATTCCAGATAGGTTATCTGGGTTATTACAGGGATCTGGCTTCTCCAGGTTAGCTATTAGGTCTCAGGATGGCTGGGTCTTTAAACTGACCATTTGGATTGTTGCTTGGTGGCGTCCAGAAAGCAACATCATAAATCCAATCGTTAGTGTCTTGCATTTTAATTGACGGTACCGCGTTTTCCCACTTACTTTCCAACTCAAATTTCTCTTCGGGTTTACGCTCCCATGAAAATCCGGTCCCTCGGCAGCTTACTGTGTAAATCAGGTCGTTCACGCTAGATTCCATAACGTTTTTGTCTCCCTTGAACCTGTAGAATATATAATTTACAACGTTAGCATCCATCTTGAGGGTTGCTGTGGCTTTCCCTGGACGTCCATCTTTACGTTTGGCAATCATCTGACAGATATACTTACCTGTGACCACTCGTGGGACCTTGAAGATGCTGTTTTGTGCATTTATCCAGAACCTGCCTTGTTCCAGCGTCATATCGTTTCCCATCGGCTTTGGAAAATTATAATTTATTACTGACGGAAAGACATTCAATAAGGTACTGGTACGGAATTCTGGGTAACGAATTGGCTTACCCCTGTTGTCTTTCCCATATATCACCGGATTCCCGAGAGCTCTGACTGCCCACTCTGGGAACCAAGAGGGTGTAGCAAGATTAGGTTGATAATACTCTGATGGGGATAGTTCCCCGGTTGCCATATTAAAAATTTTCATTCTCTGTGATAACCCTGTCCCGGCCAGATTGTATTGGCCTTTTAAGGGCCCTCCTTTTTCAGATGATTATTCTCTGCATCGGGTCACCCGTGCAGGTCGTTATTACACGGTTTCGTTCATGTAAGAGTATTGCTGGAACTCATGTTTGAGGAGAAATCGTCTTGATTCATATTACTCTCCTAACTTAAGGTTATATCGGATTTACCTTTACCTACAGGGAACCTATGCCATAAAATCTATCCCTTGCGGGTTAAGCTGAATTTCTATTGCTACGAAGACATAAATAAGATTAGCAATTATTTTTAAAAAAAGATAATAGGAAATAGTTATCGGAAGATAACTTCAGATTAATGCTAAATTAATTTTTTGGTAGTTGATTTCAGATTATTTTTTTATCTATAAGTGGTAAGGGTTGAAATTATGAGACTTGAGCTACAGAATTTAGGGAGGATGTACATCTTTATGACTATTACTATGTGAACGAATAACTTAATTTAGTAATAATTAATAGGAAGGCAGGAAATAAGGCGTTATTAAGTTTTTGTCGTAATACCCGTTCTATGTGGTTTATGAAAAATCAGTTGTTTTTTTGGGGGGGGTAATATTTATCTTCCAAACTGTTTGGTCAATTTATTGTTTTTTAATCTTTATTTTAGGGTTGGTTGTGGTAATAACCGAGGGCAGGGAAGTTGATATTTTAAATTAATACTCGATAGGTTGAACCGAGGTTTTATGGCTCAGCTTTGGTTTTAGTGTTTTTTAGTGATTGACAATCATTATCACCTCCCCAGGCGATCAAGCAGCAACTTGAAAGATGAAGGGGATAAGTGTGAATGAGGCAGGTCTGAAGGAATAAATGGCCGAATAATGATATTTAAATGGTTATGTAAAAACTGACCGTTACGGAAACGGGTTATCTATTTCCAATATACTTCATGGTGTGATTATTTCTTAATGTTCTGTAAAATCGAGATATTAACTGAAATTTAGTATCTCGATATTTCAGATTAATAAGAAACAGGGTAAATGATAGCTCAGTATATTTATTTGTATTCATTGAGTGCTCAACCGGGGATGACTCCCCGGTTGTTCTGTTAACGACTTTTATTTATTGCTGCTACCTGCCTTTCTCACCCCGGATAGGTTATCTGGGTTATCACAGGGATCTGGCTTCTCCAGGTTAGCTATTAGGTCTCATGGTGGCTGGGTCTTTAAACTCACCATTTGGATTGTTGTATGGTGACGTCCAGAAAGCAACATTATAAATCCAACCGCAAGTGTCTTGCATTTTAATTGACGGTACTGCGTTTTCCTCCACATATTCAAATTCAGATTTAAATTCAAATTTCTCTTCGGGTTTGCGCTCCCATGAAAATCCGGTCCCTTGACCGGTTACTGTGTAAGTCAGGTCGTTCACGTTAGATTCCATAACGTTTGAACCAGTAGATGTCTTGATTGACACAACGATAGCATCCGTATAGAGAGTCACTGTGGCTTTCCCTGGAGATCCATCTTTACGTTTGGCAACCATCTTACAGGTATACTTACTTCTGACCACATGTGGAACCTTGAAGATTCTGTTCTGTGCTTTAATGCCGTCTTTTAGCATCATCTCTTTTCCTATCGGCTTTAGAAAATTATGATTTCTTACTGGCAGAAAGACATTCACTAAGTTACTGGTACGCATTTCCGGGTAACGAATTGGCTTACGTTGTTGTCTTTCCCATTTATCACCGGATTCCCGAGAGCTTTGACTGCGTACTCTGGGTTCCAGCTGGGTGCCGCAGCGGCAAATACCGAGGTGGAAAAGAGCGCCCCTACAGACACGCACATCATCCATACCGGCCACTGGCGACAATGTCCCGCTATCCGGCCAATATTCTGCTTTACTCTATGGATGAATGTGTTGCCAGCATTCATGGGATATTCAGATGGGGATGGTTCCCCAGTTGTTACGTGAGAAATTTTCATTTATTGCTGTAATCCCGTCCCGGTCAAATGACATCGACCTTTCAGAGATTCCCTTTTTTCCGGTTATTATTTTTCTGCATCGGGTACCTGTGCCGGCCGTTACAATACTTATTAGGGAAATTAATCGTATTCACCGTATGCTTTAGTATCCTCGTCATTTTTGTCTCCCCAAACGACTATTTTGCCATTCGCCCGCACCGCCATAAATGTTCTTGATGATGAACTTAAACTAACGATATCCTGCAATTTAGCAATTTCTGGTGGAACCTGGCCGCCCCAATCCGGATCTCCCCAGGCAACTACGCTATGATCTGCCCGCAGTGCTGCGAATGCGGAGTTTGTTGTACTCAGGCTGATAATATCCTGCAATTTGGCAATATCAGATGGAACCCTGCCGCCATCATTTTCGTATCCCCAGGCAACTACGCTACGATTTGCCCGCAGAGCTGCAAATGCGGAGTCTGTTGTACTCAAGCTGACGATATCCTGCAATTTGGCAATTTCTGGTGGAATTTGTCCACCAAGATCTGGATATCCCCAGGCTACTACACTGCGGTCTGCTCGTAGGGCTGCGAATGCAGTAGGTGCAGGACATAGGCTGACGATATCCTGTAATTTGGCAATTTCAGGTGGGAGCAGGCCAGGAGCCGAGACTCCCCAAGCGACTACACTGCGGTCTGTCCGTAAGGCAGCGAACGCGGATGATGTTGCACTCAGGCTGACGATATCTTGTAATTTAGCGATTTCAGGTGGAACCTGGCCGCCCCAATCCGGATCTCCCCAGGCAACTACGCTATGATCTGCCCGCAGTGCTGCGAATGCGTAGTGTGTTGTACTCAGGCTGATAATATCCTGCAATTTGGCAATATCAGATGGAACCATGCCGCCACCATTTTCGTATCCCCAGGCTACCACGCTACGATTTGCCCGCAGAGCTGCAAATGCTGTTCCTATTCCTGTTGTGCTCAAGCTGACGATATCCTGCAATTTGGCAATTTCAGGTGGGATTTCTCCGCCCCCACTTTGACTCCCCCAAGCTACGAGGCTGCGGTCTGCTCGTAGGGCTGTAACAGCCGAAGCTGATGTACTGAGACTGACAATATCTTGTAATTTAGCGATTTCTGATGGGATCTGACCACCACTTCCCCGATCCCCCCAAGCTACCACGCTACGGTTCGCCCGCAGGGCCACGAAAGCTCCACCTGCTGCACTCAGGCTCACAATATCTTTTAGTGCTGTAATTTCTGGTGGAACCTGGCCGCCATAAAGCGGATCACCCCAAGAGGTCACACTGCCATTCTGCAATAACACAGCGGTTGCTCTGGCACTAGATACAATTGTGGTATTGTTACAAAAGTCATTTTCTTTTCCAGAATCTCGATATTGTTTTATAAAGTTATCGCTGGTACCCATATTTGGGGAGAAATTGTCATTTTGGTTCATATTGCTCTCCTAATTAAAGGTTATATTGGATTTACCTTTTTACCCACAGGGGAATCTATGCCATAAAACCCATCCCTTGCGGGTTAAGCTGAATTTCTACTGACGTGAATAATATTAGACATTATTTAAGTAAAAAATCTAATAGAAAAAAAAGTTATCGGCTGATAACCTTAGGTTAATGCAAAATTTGATTGTTGGTAGTGGTTTTTAGATTATTTCCCACAGATAAATCACAAGAGTGATAATAATGAGATTTAGGCAGAAGAATTTAGTGAGGATATACATCTTTATGGCTATTATTATGTGAATGAGTACCTTAATTTACTATTAATTAATCGTAAGGAAGAAGATAAATATTTTTAAGTTTTTGTCGTAATTTTTGTTCTATGTGGTTTATGAGAAATTAGTTATTTTGGAGGGTTTTGATATTTATTTTATAAACTGTTTCGTTAAGTTATTTTCTTTTGATGTTTATTTGAAGGTTGATTTTGGTAATAATAGCGGGTAGGTAAGTTGGTATTTTAAATGGAATAAATGATAGGCTGAGCAAAGGTATTATGGCTCAGCCTTGGTTTTAGTGTTTTTTAATAGTTTACAATAAGAAAACAGTATTCGATGGGCTAATAATCATATTCACTATGTACTATATGACTATCAACATCCCAGGCTAATCTTTGTCCATTATTCCGTAAGGCTGCGAATGAACGTGCTGTTGAACTCAAACTGATAATATCATTTAATCGAGCTATTCCGGGTGGAACCTGGATGTTCAAGCTTCGGCTGCCCCAGGCAACCACGCTACCGTTTGCCCGCAATGCCGCGATAGCATCACTACCTGCGGAACTCAGGTTGACGATATCCTTTAATGCGGTAATGTCTGATGGGATCTGACCACCACAGTTCGGATCACTCCAGGCGACTACACTACGATCTGCCCGCAGGGCGGTGAAAGCATCACTTGTTGCACTTAAGCTGGTAATATCCTGTAATGTGGCAATGTCTGTTGGGGCAGGGGTTGCATAACCATTTCCCCAAGTGCTCACTCTGCCATTTAGTAATAACATGGCGGTTGCATCTCTAGTGGAGGCGATAGAAGTATTATTATCAGCGTGACTATCCCTGTTTGGTTGCCAATATTGTTTTATAGGATTATCGCCGTTATCCATGTTTGGTAAGAAATCGTTATTTTTATTCATATTATTCTCCTAATGATGGTTATATCGGATTTACCTTTTTACTCACATGGGAGTCTCTGTCATAAAACCTATCTTTTTCTGGTTAAGCTTAATTTCTATATCAATTTATTGATAACTATTCTTTGATGAATAATATAATAGTATGTGATTTCACTTGCGATTAATTGTTAGCCGCAAAGTGAAAGATGCAAATTCATAAGAGTCTTACTTTAATATCTATTCTGCTCAGGAATAGAAATGCCATTATTTATGGGGATGATTGATATTTAAGAATAATATGAAACAGGCTGAGTTATTATATTTGGTTCAGCCATTGGTTAATGGTTTACAATAACAAAATAATACTTAATAGATTGACTAATCGTTTGGATTAAGTTGTTTTGAAGCTAAAATGCAGTTCACAATTACACGCTTTGGCGTAGTTCAATAGTGTTTTAAGTGTTGAGTTTCCATTTCCTTTTTCAAGCCTGGAGATATTCGCCTCTTTCGTTCCCATACGCTGTGCAACTTGATTTTGCGTTAAACCAGCAGCGTGCCGTATTCGTAATAGAGTATTAATTAGCTCGAATTCTGGCTCTAGCGTATCATACTCAGCTTTTACATTTGGGTTAGCTAATGCTTTGGATTTTAGAGACTTTAAGCTACTCATTTTATTACCTCTTTCATTCATTCGTAAGCGAGATCAAGATCCTTTTTAGGTGTCTTCTGGCTTTTCTTAATAAACGCATGAAGGGCAATGATATTTGAACCTTGCAAATAGCAAAACAATCCGCGTCCAATACCTTCTTGCGCTTTGGCTCGAATCTCGAATAGACCTTTTCTCAGTGATTTAGATGAAATGTCACCGGCGCAAGAGCGCACTTTTATGGCTATCTTTGATGCTCAACTGGCAAATGACGATGGTTCAGAGGCGCGTGCTCACCTCAATGTGGGTGAACCAATTTATTATGCAGAGTTTGGCACTCCAGCAGGAATGGTTATTAAGGAATACCCAGGTGGCCGTAGGGAACTGGTTAGTTTTATGAGTGGTACAGAGCAGGTAGTTGAGGTTATGGAAGCATGATGCATCGGCCTCAGCTCTGCACAGAAATTAAAAAAATCGTAATTGATAAATAAAAAGCAATCATAGAGGTTAACATTGTATTTCGAATTGCTGAGGGTTATCTGGTAGTTGAATAGAGATAATTTGTTATTTGGGGATTTCAGGCATTTATTCTTCGAACCGCTTCGCAAAGTTATTATCTCTGCCTTGGACACTATCTCTTTATCCTCTATTTTGCCATTATTGCATGGATAGCCAGGGAGCACGGATGCTTAATTTATTGATATTGATTCTGTTCATTATTTTCAGTTTACCGATAGCTGCGGCTGAAACACAGAATATAGAGAAAAATTGTCCCGAATGGTCACAGGACAAATTACAACGTGAAACAAAGAGCCTGATGCAACAGATGGCTCAATGGGATCAACTCTATCGTCAGAAAGGGATCAGCGAGATTGATGATGAAGTTTATGATCAATTAATGGCGGAGCTAATTCATTGGCAACTCTGCCTGAAACAAACACCTAATTCAGATTTTCCTGTGGCAGTTTTTCCTGACAATAAGCTTATTCATCCGGTTGCTCATACCGGGTTAAGTAAACTGAAAGACGAGCAAGAAATTAACCGATGGTTGCATGGAAGATTACCTGTCTGGTTACAGCCAAAGATTGATGGTGTGGCGGTAACATTGGTTTACCAGCAGGGGAAATTGGTTTCATTAATCAGCCGGGGCAATGGCTCCGCAGGAATAAACTGGACAGCAAAAAGCCAACATATTCCGGATATTCCCCAAAAGATAGAAAATGCACCGTCTTATATGGTATTGCAAGGGGAGCTTTTTCTACATAAGGACGGGCATATACAGCAATCTTCTGGCAGTGATGGGGCTCGTAGTCGTGTCGCCGGTCTGATGATGCGTAAGGAACATTCGTCAGAATTACAGCAAGTTGGTGTGTTTATCTGGAGCTGGCCGGATGGCCCTGCTGATATGGAAAGTAAATTGCAGAAATTGGCAGATATGGGGTTTCCATTGGCGCTTCGCTATAGCCATAAAATAGAGATACCAGAGCAGATACAGAAACTACGTAGGTACTATTTTGAACAACCCATGCCTTTTGCTACGGATGGTATCGTGTTGAAACAGGAAATTGAACCTAAAGGAAACCAGTGGCGGTCTGGCGCTAACAGTTGGGCTGTGGCATGGAAACACCCTTTACGCCATCAGGTCACACAAGTTAGGGAGGTGAATTTTACCATTGGCAGAACCGGCAAAATCTCAGTGGTTCTTGGGCTGGATAAGGTGAAACTGGATGATCGGCAAGTTAGCCGTGTCAATATTGGTTCGGTCCGTCGTTGGCGACAGTTGGATGTGTTACCGGGTGATCGGGTGACTCTCACGCTTGCTGGTCATGGTATCCCGAAGTTAGGTCAGGTGGTGTGGCGGATCAAAGAGCGTCAGGATATTCAGCCGCCAGATAAGCAACGTTATCATGCACTAAGTTGTCTGACTTTGACGGTGGGTTGTGAACAACAGTTTAATGCACGATTGAAATGGCTGGGTGAAAAGCTGCAAATGACAGGCGTCAGTAGCGGTAGTTGGGCAATGTTGACCGAACAGAAGTTAGTCACTGATTTAACCGGTTGGTTAGCACTTTCAGTTCAACAAATTGCTGCCTTACCGGGAGTTGGAGATAAACGGGCGCAGGTTATTTATTCACAGTTCAGCAAGGCAAAAAATCAGCCTTTTTCCCATTGGATGCAAGGCATTGGTATCCCTTATATGGATAAGTTATCTGACGATATTTATCACTGGCAGCAATTGGAACAGAAATTAGCCGGAGCACAGTTAAAACAGCGGTTCACTTCTGGGCAATTGAAAAAGTTGTCTGATTTTATCAATGATACACAGCTTCAAGAGATTGCCGTGCAATTATCAGAGACAGGGATAAAGGGGTTTGACAGGAAAAACGGGGTGGTAGTTAACCCCGCTGATATGGCTCAGTGATCGGAGTGTTCATAATTAAAGACTGGTAATCCAAGGCGGTAGCGGATGGCAACTAGTCTTGCTGTCAGACCTGCAATTAGGGTAATCAGAACAATGCCGTCTGGTGGTAACGGCGTGTGTTGTAAGCCAATGTATAACCAGGCTGCGGCAAAAGAGACTCCCGCATAGATCTCTTT
This sequence comes from Photorhabdus stackebrandtii, assembly GCF_011189495.1. Taxonomy (NCBI): domain Bacteria; kingdom Pseudomonadati; phylum Pseudomonadota; class Gammaproteobacteria; order Enterobacterales; family Morganellaceae; genus Photorhabdus; species Photorhabdus stackebrandtii. Next base: position 53,707 of record NZ_PUJV01000017.1, on the reverse strand, counting down.
CTGGAAAACCAATGGAATGGTATTACACAGCATATCGCGCAACACACCACCAAAAACGCCGGTGATAACTGCGGCAATGGAGGCAATGATCGGGCTATAGTTCATATCCAGCGCAATCTGTGCACCAAGGATGGAGAAGACAATCAAGCCAATGGCATCAAGGATAAGGAACAAGCGGCGCAAATGCTTCATCATCGGGGCAACCCAGGTGGTAATTACAGCAGCGCAGGCGACGGTCACGATATATTCAGGATGTTTGACCCAGCCGAGAGGATAGTGCCCCAGAAGTATGTCCCGAACAGAACCGCCACCAATAGCCGTGACTGAGGCAATAATAATCACGCCGAACATGTCCATCTTACGGCGGCCTGCGGCTAAGGCTCCAGTCATGGCTTCTGCAGTAATACCAATAATATAAAGAACACTTAGTAACATAGATTATTTGATGTGCACAGCGTAAAAAGGTAAGAGTAATGTCGAAATGATAAAGTCTCGACTGAAATTTTTTCGCTTTATTCATTTTGGATTAGTTATAGTTATTCGAAAAACATGACATAAGGATAGTAAAGTGCTCTTTCAGGAACGGCAAATCACGTTCGATAATCGCAGCCACCAGCTTACTAATATTAATGTCTGGACACCAGACAGCCAATGGTTAGTTTATGATGTTCGCCCCAACGGTGCTTCTTTTACCGGTTTAACGATAGAAAAAATTCATGTGAAGAGTGGGAAAATAGATATTATTTATCAGGCAAAAGAGGGGGCTCATGTTGGCGTAGTAACAGTCAGTCCCACAGAGCCTGTCCAGTATGCGTTTATTCATGGGCCAGAATGCCCGGATGAGCAATGGCATTATGATTTTCATCACCGGCGTGGGGTGATTGTCAGTGAAGAGTTACCCGGAAAGGCTGTCACACTGGATGCTATGGATATTACCGCTCCTTATACGCCAGGAGCGTTGCGGGGAGGCAGCCACGTTCATGTATTCAGCCCGGATAGTAGCCGCCTGAGCTTTACTTATAACGATCATGTTATGCATGAGCTTGATCCGGCGCTTGATTTGCGTAATATCGCCGTGTCTGTGCCCCTCAAATCGGTTGAACCCCCTAAGCATCACCCCCGAGAATATGATGGTAGTTATTTCTCCGTTGTCGTCAGTAGTACAACGCCTCAGCCGGAGCCGGGTAGTGATGAGATTAACCGCGCCTATGAAGAGTGTTGGATAGGTCGGGCCGGATATCGTAGAGCTGATGGCAACCCGCAGCGCTGGGCGTTGGCATTTATTGGCGATACCCTTTCTGCAACAGGGGAGAAAGTACCGGAAGTCTATATCGTTGATCTGCCTGAACGGGATGTTGATTATGCAATAGCCGGGGAAAAACCATTGGAAGGCACGGAAACAACGTTACCCGCGCCGCCTGCGGGTGTAATGCAACGTCGTCTGACATTTACCAGCCACAAACGTTGGCCGGGGGTGGTGAATAATCCGCGTCACTGGCTGCGTGTTTCACCGGATGGTGAACAGATTGCTTTTCTGATGAAAGATGATAATGGCATTGTACAATTGTGGACAATATCGCCAAATGGTGGCGAACCCCGTCAAATAACGCAGAATCATTGTGGCATTCAATCGGCTTTCAGTTGGGATCGGAGCGGTCAGTATGTTGCTTTTATTTGTGATAACAGTGTGGTGCTGTGTGATGTGCGAAATAGCCAAATGCGGCGTTTGACAAAGCATACAGAGAAAAAGCCTTCTGCGGATGCGGTTGTAATTTCGCCGGATAGTCATCATATTGCCTTTATGCGTGAAATCGATAGCTATATGCAAATTTTCCTGGTGGAAACAGGAATAAAATAAATATATTTGCCGCCAGTCTGTTATTTACTGGTGGCAATAAATAAACCGGAACGAATGATTAGTTGGTTTTGATCTGGTGTTGTACTTTTTCTATTTTTTCAATTCGTTTTTTTGGTGAACTTGCTGATTGATCCTCATCAGATTTTATATAGTCATACGGTAATAAAATGGTATCCAGTAGGGCAGAAAAAGGCAGATCAATCGCTAACAATGGCTTCATCACCCAGCCAGTGTCGTTATCTTTCAACATTTCAATATTCGTTTTTGCGCCGGAATAATAACCACGGCTAGGCCCTGAATGAGTCATAATGCTCGTGCATCCGCTGGTTAACAGCCATCCTAATGTGACGCAAAATAGAATTAATTTATTACTCTTCATTGGTTCTATTGATCTCGTATGGTCAAATAGCCGGAATATTTCGCTCTTGCGTCAGTTTGTTGAGTGGGTTCTATTCCCCAAAATCCCTCAGCTAAGAGTTTTTACATCATTACTATAATCACGCCACGCAACATTGACCATAGCACTGATACCAAAAAGTAGTGAATTTTTTATGTAATACCACTTTTTCTGTTTTTCTGATTAATAAGAAGTGATACAAACCATCATAATGATTGGAATGGTCTATATCTTAAATACTTTTTAAGTATAAAAATGATTTGGTTTTTATATATCCGTAATGTTATTTCAAGAAGTACTATCTTTCCTCATATTACAACAATACCTTATAATTTGTGGGTTAAGCCACATAACGAAGGCTCAGTTTCTGACAGAATCAGTAAGTAATAGGTTAGGGTTAGGTGTTGGAATCATAAAGCTGATCTTCCGTTTTTTTCACTTTTGGTAAAGGAAGGGGCTTCCCGCGAAAAGTATGGTGAAATTTGTTGGAACACATCAGCAATATGATGCGATAGACGCCAACACAATTGAGCCGGAGTAAGCTATGAAATATTAAACCTATCAGAACAGGATTATAAGGCAGCTTTAAAAGCTATCTCACCATTGTTTGATAATCAGCCTGAAATACCCAATAGATTTCAAGTTGCAGCACGGCGGCAAGTGAACGCCTCCCCAGGAGCATAGATAACTCTGTGACTGGGGTAAGTGAAAGCAGCTAACAAAGCAGCAACTTGAAAGATGAAAGGTATATCAGTAAACGCACAAAAACCGGTCTATTCAAGCCATTAAATTGAGAACTTTCTGATTAAATAAATACGGCTGAAGCAGAGGGAGCAGACAAGGAGTGTTTCTTTCTCTTCTTAATGCACCAAGCACTCTACAAATTCTGATAATAATCGTGTTAAAAGTCCTCGTTGTCATTTGGCTCCTGCATTTTCATGCAGGAGCTTTTTTATTGTTGGTTTCAGGCGACTTTCTGATGTGCCAGTTCAATCTCTTCCGCCAGAATCGCAATCCCTTTTTCGATACTTTCTGGAGCAGGAACGTAGTTCATACGCATACATTCATGAGCATGTGGCCAGTTTTGCTCAAGCCCCGGGAAAAAATAGTGGCCTGGAACCATCAGTACACCACGCTTTTTTAGCCTGTGGTAAAGCGTTTCTGTTGTTATCGGCAGGTTTTTAAACCACAGCCACAGAAAAATAGCGCCCTCTGGTTTATGGATAAGACAAAGTTCTGGCGGCAGGTAACGACGAATAATATGAATGACGTCCTGAACCCGTTGTTGATAGAACGGACGAATGATTTCCTGTGACAGGCGAAGAAGATCATTGCGACGGATCATTTCCAGTGCCATTGCTGGCCCAACGCCGCCCGGTGCAAGGCTGATGATGCCGTTCATGTTACTGACGGCGTTGATGATTTTATTGTTAGCAATAATAATCCCGCAGCGGGAGCCAGGCAGCCCTAATTTAGATAAACTCATGCACAGAATAGTATTGGGATTCCACAATGGCGTCGCTTTGCTGAAAATAATACCAGGGAAGGGTACGCCGTAAGCATTATCAATTAGCAGCGGAATTTGATGTTGTTGAGCGAGATAATCCAGCCGTTGCAATTCTTCGTCAGTGATGACGTTACCGGTTGGGTTAGTTGGGCGAGAAACACAGATCAAGCCAATATCGTCGGTAATATTGAGATGGTCAAAATCAACACGGTATTTGAACTGACCTGCTGGCAATAATTCAATATTGGGTTTATTAGCAACAAATAAGCCTTCATCCAGCCCTGAGTCAGAATAACCAATATATTCCGGCGCCAGTGGGAATAGTACCTTACGGGTAGAGCCATCTTCACTGCGCCCAGCCAGCAAGTTAAACAGATAGAAAAATGCGCTCTGACTGCCATTGGTCAGGGCAATATTTTGTGTACCAATCTCCCAACCAAATTTCTCACACAACATCTCTGCTAATGCTTGAATCAACGTATCCTTGCCTTGAGGGCCATCATAGTTGCATAGGGTGTCAGTGAGTTGACCACTTGCAACCATCTCGGTCAGTAATTGCTGAAAATAGTCATCCATTTCCGGGATATGTGCTGGATTACCACCGCCTAGCATAATTGCACCGGGCGTCCTTAACCCTTGATTAAGATCATTCATCAGGCGAGTTATGCCTGCATCTTGTGTGAATTTGTTACCGAATTGTGAAAAAATCATAGCCGCGTTCGTTATCAGTGTGTTGTTTGAGTTAGGAGATATAACACCATACTCCGCGCACTATCGGCGTGCAATCGGGAAAATTTAGCACTTAGACTATCACAGCTGAGTTTTCACCCATGATAAAACAGATGTTAAAAAAGACGTTTTTTATCTGTCAGCATGGTTTTAACATCAGGAAAAACGGTTTTAAAATAAAAAAATGACAGCGTTATCTAATAATAAGAATGTGAGATTATATCAAAACATTTAACCGGATTAACCGATTCCCTGCTATGACCATTTAAAAGCACGAATATAGAGGGATTAAATATTTTAATAATAATCTGGGTTAATTTAATAAATGCAGTTTTTTAACAGGTTGGTTAATGACATTTAATCGGAACTCATTAACCATTAACAGAACGTTGAAAAGAAATCATTTACGTAACAAGCCATAAAAATAATGTCATAAAAAAGGATAAAACGGTTAATTTGGCAGGATTTAATTCCTGAAAAAAGAGGGATTTTCTGAAAGGGTATCTTTAATATTATCAGGTTATTTACTGGCTGGTTTATAAACATAAAACACGATGTCCCATAATGATTAAATTTAATTAAAAGCAGGCATCAAAAAGGGTAAAAACAACAATTAAAACTTTATGACGATTAAAACCAAAGGTTAAAAAAATGACTTTTAATAACAGTTTAAAACCTGCCCATTATAAATCTATCAGTGAAAAATAAGAGACAAAAATTGGCTTTGTTAATGTTAATATTTTCGGGAGAAAGGATAAATAAAAATATGAATGGTTTAATCAAACAATTTATTTTCCCAAAGCAACCGGCTTTAATAATGTTTTCAACTGGCAATAAACTTTGTCATAAACCAGTTAAATAATCGATCATAAAAAAGTTCTCAAATGGATGATTTAACAGAATACGAATCGGGTGACTTGGAATGTTATCTTGCGTTTATTATGTAAAACTGCAATACCTTAAATACGCCAGATTAAACTTGCTTTACACTGCCTTAAGCCTGATGGCGAGTAGTAAAATGTCACGAAAAAATAGCGAATGTCCGCGCTGATTTTCAACATAAACTTTCTCGAAAATTTATTGATGAAAACCAAGCGGTGGTAGTCGAAACCTGTTAAAAACCATAGAGGTAGTGAGGAAAAGCCACAATGCGATAATCATTTACGGAATTTATTTTCTACAAAAACAGCTTGTTATGTGATCATTGATTAAACCTACAGCCTGCATAAATGCATAGCAAGTGGTACTGCCGATAAATTTAAAACCTCTTTTTTTCAGCGCTTGTGATAATGCATCTGAAATCTCTGTTTTTACCGGTACCGTGGTCATGGTTTCCCATTGATTAATAATGGGTTTGTTATCGACGAAGCGCCAGATAAAAGTGCTGAACTCTTCCCCTTGTTGTTGCATCTTAAGATATGCCCGCGCATTGTTGATAATGGCGTTGATTTTGGCGCGATTGCGGACAATGGCGGGATCAAGCATCAGCCGTACCACATCATTTTCATCCATGACGGCAATTTTTACCGGATCAAACTGATGAAAACATTGGCGATAGCCTTCGCGTTTTTTCAGGATAGTCAGCCATGACAGCCCGGATTGCTGGCCTTCCAGACAAATCATTTCAAACAGCTTCTGGCTATCTTTTTGTGGTTTTCCCCATTCATTATCATGGTAAGCCAGATATTCAGGATCAGAGGTCACCCAATGACAGCGTGTTAATTCCATGATGATTATTCCCGATGTTGATGGTTAATAATTGACTGTACTTTAACTGTATATACATACAAGTAAAATAGCCAGATTAAGATTTTTTTATTTCAGGATGGAATTGAGAGCGAATTCAGGGCTGTATATCTTAAGGTCAAAGGGTATACTGACCGACTTCCTTTCAAATTCATATGTATCGCGTGCGGATCCAACATGCAAAAGTTTGATATCAAGACCTTTCAGGGGCTTATCCTGACATTACAGGATTATTGGGCGCGCCAGGGCTGCACCATTGTCCAACCACTGGACATGGAAGTCGGCGCGGGTACTTCTCATCCAATTACTTGCTTGCGTGCACTTGGCCCGGAGCCAATTGCTGCGGCTTATGTGCAACCTTCCCGTCGTCCGACGGATGGCCGTTACGGTGAAAACCCGAATCGCTTGCAACATTTCTATCAGTTTCAAGTCATTATTAAGCCATCACCAGACAATATTCAGGAATTATATCTGGCTTCTCTGAAAGAGTTGGGGTTAGACCCGACGGTTCATGATATCCGTTTTGTTGAAGATAACTGGGAAAACCCGACATTGGGTGCCTGGGGTTTAGGTTGGGAAGTGTGGCTTAACGGCATGGAAGTGACTCAATTCACTTACTTCCAGCAGGTAGGTGGCCTTGAGTGTAAACCAGTCACTGGTGAAATTACTTATGGTCTTGAGCGTCTGGCAATGTATATCCAAGGCGTAGACAGTGTTTTTGATCTGGTTTGGTGTGATGGTCCACTGGGTAAAACCACGTATGGTGATATTTATCATCAAAATGAAGTGGAACAATCCGCCTATAACTTTGAGTATGCGGATGTCGATTTTCTGTTTAGCTGCTTCGAGCAATATGAAAAAGAAGCTCAGGATCTGATGGCGCTGGAAACGCCGCTACCTCTGCCGGCTTATGAACGTATTCTTAAAGCGGGTCATACATTCAATTTATTGGATGCCCGTAAAGCTATCTCGGTGACTGAACGTCAGCGCTATATCCTGCGTATCCGTACCCTGACCAAAGCTGTTGCAGAAGCTTATTATGCCTCCCGTGAGGTGCTGGGCTTCCCTATGTGTAAAAAGAATCAGAATTAAGAGGCTGTCATGACTCAACAGACTTTCCTGGTGGAAATCGGCACAGAAGAGTTGCCGCCGAAGGCTCTTCGTTTACTGGCTGAAGCATTTGCGGCTAATTTTGCAGCAGAACTGGATAACGCTAATTTGGCTCATGGTGAAGTGAGCTGGTTTGCCACTCCGCGCCGTTTGGCGCTGAAAGTTACCAATCTGGATGAAGCGCAGGCTGACCGTGAAGTGGAAAAACGTGGCCCGGCGATTGCTCAGGCATTTGATGCGGAAGGTAAACCGACAAAAGCGGCTGAAGGTTGGGCTCGTGGTTGTGGTATTACAGCTTCTCAGGCTGAACGGTTGGTGACAGATAAAGGCGAATGGTTACTGTACCGTGCGCTGGTTAAGGGTCGCAGTGTAAAAGAGTTGCTGACGGATATGGTCAGCCATGCTCTGAGTAAGTTGCCGATACCTAAATTAATGCGTTGGAGCGATAAAGAGACTCAGTTTGTTCGCCCGGTGCATACCGTGGCTATGCTGTTTGGTAATGAACTGATTGAAGGTGAAATTCTGGGCATCAAATCCGCGCGAGTCATTCGTGGTCATCGTTTTATGGGTGAACCTGAATTCACGATTGACAATGCGGAACAGTATCCAGCAATTTTGCAGCAACGCGGTAAAGTGATCGGGGATTATGAAACCCGCAAGGCGCTCATTAAACAGGATGTGGAACAAGCGGCTGTTAAACTGGGTGGTATTGCGGATATTAGTGACAGCCTGTTGGAAGAAGTCACTTCATTGGTTGAATGGCCGGTTGTGCTGACGGCGAAATTTGAAGAAAAATTCCTCGAAGTACCGGCGGAAGCGTTGGTTTATACCATGAAAGGCGACCAGAAATACTTCCCTGTTTATGACAATGCTGGCAAGTTAATGGCGAACTTTATCTTTGTTGCCAACATTAATTCTTCTGATCCACAGCAAATCATTTCTGGTAACGAAAAAGTGGTTCGCCCACGTCTGTCTGATGCAGAGTTCTTCTTTAAGACAGATCGTAAACAGCGTCTGGAAGACAACTTGCCTCGTTTGGAAACGGTTCTGTTCCAGAAACAGCTTGGTACTTTGCGCGATAAGACGGATCGTATTCAGGCCCTGGCTGGCTGGGTTGCAGAGAAAATCGGTGCTGATATCAATCACGCTACCCGTGCTGGCTTGTTGTCCAAATGTGACTTGATGACCAATATGGTGTTTGAGTTCACCGATACTCAGGGTGTGATGGGAATGCATTACGCCCGTCATGACGGTGAAGTGGAAGAGGTCGCTCTGGCGTTGAATGAGCAGTATCAGCCGCGTTTTGCCGGTGATGAGCTGCCTTCTACGGGGGTTTCCTGTGCGTTAGCCATTGCTGACAAAATGGATACTCTGGCGGGTATTTTTGGCATTGGTCAGCATCCGAAAGGCGATAAAGATCCGTTTGCACTGCGTCGTGCCGCACTGGGTGCTTTGCGTATTATCGTTGAGAAAAAACTGCCACTGGATTTGCAGGCATTGACAGAAGAAGCGGTTCGTCTGTATGGCGATAAGCTGACCAATACCAAAGTCACTGATGACGTGGTTGAGTTTATGCTTGGTCGTTTCCGTGCCTGGTATCAGGAGCAGGGTTACAGCATTGATACCATTCAGGCAGTATTGGCGCGTCGTCCAACGCAACCCGCTGATTTTGATGCCCGTGTTAAAGCGGTGACTCATTTCCGTACATTGGATGAAGCTACAGCGCTGGCAGCGGCGAATAAGCGCGTTTCTAACATTCTGGCTAAGTCTGAAGAGATACTGAATGAAAAGGTGAGTGCTTCTGTATTGAAAGCGCCTGAAGAGGTGAAACTGGCAACGCATTTGATAGTTTTACAGGATAAGTTGGCGCCTTTGTTTGCGGAAGGGTGCTATCAGGAAGCGCTGGTTGAATTGTCATCTCTGCGTGAAGTTGTCGATGCTTTCTTTGACCATGTCATGGTGATGGATGAAGACCAGCAGGTGCGCGTGAATCGCTTAACCCTGCTAAGTGAATTGCGTGATTTATTCCTGAAAGTTGCCGATATTTCGTTACTGCAATAATGATCGGAAATAGCCAGTTCTGGCTGTTGTGGAATGCAATGGTTGGAATCTAATATCCCTTACATTGACTTTGTGGCTCATTTGAGCCACGCTTTATTTTTAAAGAAAAAGGGGGGTCTTATGGCTGCAAATGCATTTGTTCGTGCAAGAATTGATGAGACATTAAAAGCAGAAGCTACTGAGGTTTTGGCTGGTATGGGGTTAACTGTATCCGATCTGGTACGCATCACCTTAACTAAGGTTGCAAAGGAAAAAGCATTGCCGTTTGAAATGCGAGTGCCTAATAAATTAACAGCCGAAACTTTGGCTAAGAGTGATCGCGGTGAAGATATCCATCAAGCAAAGGATGCTAATGATTTATTCGATCAACTTGGTATCTGATGCGTCAGCCAAAATATTCAAGCCAATTCAGGCGTGATGTGAAATTATTCGATGAATAATCTGTTCAAAATGTGTGAGAATCCAATATAGCTGCATTCCCGCTGTTTTTATCAGCAACTAATCCATGATTATCAAAAAGGTATTGACGGCCTACAACGAGCGCAGTAAGATGCGCGTCGTTTTCGGCGAGTAGCGCAGCTTGGTAGCGCAACTGGTTTGGGACCAGTGGGTCGGAGGTTCGAATCCTCTCTCGCCGACCAGATAATAGTTTGGGGATGTTTAAGCAACTCCGTGAACTTAAAGAAATTAGAAAAGCCTTACAGTCATTGCTGTAAGGCTTTCTGCTATTCAGAAGCATTTACTCAACAACCACAGTTGAAAAGGCCATAGTGCTTTTCCCCATCGCCAATTAAATCAAACAACGTATGGTAACGGCTTTTGGTGATCATCTTGGCAGTATTACCACATACCGGGATGGCTCTGCCTGTCTCAAAGATATGCTCTTGATCAAGAACAAACTGATTTGGGGCATCCGGTAGATTACCTTTATAAATTGCGACTTGGCCATAGTCTTCGCAGCGATCCTCCAGCTCTAATTTGAACAGTCTTAGCGTCATGGAATACAGTTTTGCACCGCCTAGTTTTGCTTCGATTTCCTTATTGTTTATGGGTCTCAAGTTGCTATTGATTACACGAACATCATTAAAACCGACCATTCTTGCTAGCCGTATAAAATCCTCAAAATACAGAACGTCACCGATACATTCACCAACAACTTGCGGATCATCTTTCAATGATGGGTCCAATCTTCTATCTGAAAAAATGTCAGAAAAGTAGATTTCTCCGCCAGGCTTGAGTAAGAGAGCTATACCAGCCAACACATCTGCCTTAGACATAGACAGATTGATAACACAGTTTGAGACGATAACATCGATACTTCCAGGCGGTAAATCAAGCTCCTCCAGTGATTCGATATACCCTTGTTGAAAATGAATATTGGTGGATGGATAGCCAAATATCTGACGATGGTAGTCGACAAAACTCTGGGCGAACTTGATTTGTGCTGCCGTTGCGTCGATACCAATGACTTTACCTTCAGCGCCTACGAGATGAGAAAGAATAAAGCAATCACGCCCACTACCACATCCTAAATCCAGTACTGTGGTTCCTTCCAATAAGGGAGGGAAAGGCGCACCACAACCATAGAAACGCATTTGTACATCAGGATGGATAAGCTGAAGAATTTCTTGAATTCTGTCTGAAGGAATTTCATTCATAGTGCATATATTTGTAGCGAAATCCTGCTTGTTGGACAGTGTTTCGCCATAATAGTGTTGTATGTCTTTAATTCGTTGTTTAAGCGATTGTTCGTTCATCTCTCTTTTCCTTTAATTAAACATTTTTGGTGGCTTTATTTTCTTCTTCGACAATCAGAATTTTTTCGGGAATGAAGTTTAGGTTCATTTTATAATTCCTGATCAATGCATAGATGGGTAATGTATATAGTTAAAAAAAACCGTCATTGCTGACGATTGATATGTGCAACGACTTCCATCCAGGCTTCTACAGCGACAGCAAAGGCTTCGCGTCCTTTGTTTGTTAATGTGTAGACTTTGCGCCCACGACCGGCAACTGTTTCGTTGTGTACCGTTACATATCTACCTTGCTCAAATTCACGTAGCACTGGATAAATTGTACCCTCAGTGGGTGCACAGCAGCCTTGAGTTGAACATTCAACCTCACGGGCAATTTCGTAGCCATGCATGGGCCGTTGTCGTAGGACACTGAGAATGAAAAACTTGGACAAGCTCATCTTAATGATGCCGTTCCAATACATTCGATCGGTGTAGTCCACAGTAGTTCGCTTATTAACAGTACTGAGTGTTTTTTTAGATTTGTTCATAGCGGCATCATATGCATTGAGCATCAAGGTGTCAAGAGGGTGATGTATGCTCAAATTTTAAGACAACAATGAAATTATTGGGAAATATTATGACGTTCGATATTTCATCTTTTGGATTGATTTAAAAAAAGAGCACCTTAATTCGGAATATCTCAAGATATTTGGCAATAGCTTTTTATATCGATTTACGTTACTAAATTATTCTTATTTAATTCACTTTTCCCGTGCCGGTTTTATTCAGCACACAACATTTTATGCCATCTATTATCTTTTCTATCGGAATAATCGTTTATTAATTAATCGTATGGTCGTAAGTGTCACATATTGTTTAATAGTTATTCAAACTACAACCATTGACTTTTTATGGTCTTTTTGTCTACAAAACGTGCATTGTGTCATGTTTTTGTGCTAATTCTGTTAATGATTGGTTTTTTTTGTGTTTTCCTATTGTTTGTAGCACCTGTTGAGATCTTATTGACGCAGGGGACAACAGTTGCTTAATTGATAAGCCGAAAATAATAAGCAAAACCCAAACAGTGCAGTTCTTGGCAAAAAATGCAGGTTCTAGCTGTACACAACAACATCACAAATGGAGTGCAAGATATGACAACTTCCTCTAAAAAGACAGGGTTATTAAAACTGGGGATCAGCTTGATAGCATTGGCAATCACCGCCAGCGCTCAGGCAAAAACATTGGTTTACTGCTCTGAAGGTTCACCAGAAGGATTTAACCCACAATTGTTCACTGCCGGTACAACTTATGATGCCAGCTCCAGACCGTTGTATAACCGCTTGGTTGAGTTCAAAACAGGTGCGACTGAAATTATCCCGAGTCTGGCTGAAAAGTGGGATATCAGTGATGGTGGAAAAACTTACATCTTTCATCTTCGAAAAGGCGTTAAATGGCATGATAACAAAGAGTTCAAACCAACTCGTGACTTCAATGCAGATGATGTGGTTTACACTTTCATGCGCCAGAAAGATACAAATCACCCATACCACAAGGTTTCAGGCGGCAGCTATGAGTATTTCATCGGCATGGGCATGAGTGAGATGATTAATAAGGTTGAGAAAGTAGACGATTATACGGTCCGGGTTGAACTGAGCCGCCCAGAAGCTCCATTCCTGGCTGACTTGGGAATGGATTTTGCGTCTATTTTGTCCGCAGAATATGCAGATAAAATGATGAAAGCGGGGACACCGGAGAAAGTCGACTTAAATCCAATTGGTACTGGTCCGTTCCAGTTGCTGCAATATCAGAAAGACTCCCGCATTTTGTACAAAGCGTTCAAAGATTACTGGGGGGAAGATAAAGCTAAAGTTGATCGTTTGGTCTTCTCCATTACCCCTGATGCTTCTGTTCGTTATGCAAAACTGCAAAAAAATGAATGTCAGATCATGCCATATCCAAACCCGGCTGATATTGCCCGTATGAAGCAAGATAAAGATATTGTCATGCTGCAACAACCTGGTCTGAATGTTGGCTATGTTGCTTTCAACGTCACCAAAAAACCATTGGATAACGTTAAAGTTCGCCAGGCGTTGGCTATGTCCGTAAATAAAGGCGCGATTATTGATGCGGTTTATCAGGGCGCTGGTCAGAAAGCCAAAAACCTGATCCCACCAACCATGTGGGGTTACGACGATGGTATTAAAGACTACCCATACGATCCGGAGAAAGCGAAGCAGTTACTGAAAGAAGCAGGGGTGGAAAATGGCTTCGCTATTGATCTGTGGGCAATGCCGGTACAGCGTCCGTATAATCCTAATGCGCGTCGTATGGCCGAAATGATCCAGGCTGATTGGGCGAAAATTGGTGTTAAGGCCAAAATTGTCAGCTATGAATGGGGTGAATATTTGAAACGGGCTAAAGATGGCGAACATCAGATTGTCATGATGGGTTGGACCGGTGACAACGGTGATCCGGATAACTTCTTCGCAACTCTGTTTAGTTGTGCAGCCAAAGAGAATGGTTCCAACTATTCTAAATGGTGCTATAAACCGTTTGAAGACATTATTCAACCAGCACGAATAGCTTCTGATCACGCTAAACGTGTTGAGCTTTATAAACAGGCTCAGGTTGTGATGCACGAACAGGTTCCTGCACTGATTGTGGCTCACTCTACGGTTTATGAACCAATCCGTAAAGAGGTGAAAGGTTATGTCGTTGATCCTCTGGGCAGGCATATTTTCACCAGCGTGTCTCTTGAATAACTCTGTTTTTACTCGGTTGTAATATGCCATCTCCCTGATATTTCAGCGGGGATGGTGATTTTTCCCCGGAAGTTAGTTATCGCTGGAGAAAAGCTGACAAGCAAGTAGAGGCAAGGAATTCATTGCGTTGTGAGCCAAAGGGGGAAAGTCCTCCCCCTTATCAAGCCAAACGGCCTGAGAGCTGTAACCGGCATTTAAAAAAAGAGAGTTCGGGATATGTTGCAGTTCATACTCCGACGTCTGGGGTTAGTAATCCCAACGTTTATCGGCATTACTTTGCTGACTTTTGCTTTTGTCCATATGATCCCTGGAGACCCGGTGACCATTATGGCTGGGGAACGTGGAATATCTGCTGAACGCTATGCTCAGTTAATGGCTGAAATGGGGCTGGATAAGCCACTCTGGCAGCAATACTTTCATTATGTAGGTAATGTGTTGCATGGTGATCTTGGTATCTCCATGAAAAGTCGTATCTCTGTGTGGGAAGAATTTGTTCCTCGTTTCCAGGCAACCCTTGAACTGGGGATATGCGCCATGCTGTTCGCTATTGCGGTCGGTATTCCGGTTGGCGTACTGGCGGCGGTAAAGCGTGGATCGGTTTTTGACCATACTGCGATAGGTCTTTCCCTGACCGGATACTCTATGCCGATCTTCTGGTGGGGGATCATGTTGATCATGCTGGTTTCTGTTCAGTTAGATCTGACACCAGTATCCGGGAGGATAAGTGACAGTGTTTTCCTTGATGACAGTCATCCGCTAACGGGTTTTATGTTGATCGACACCCTGTTCTGGGGTGAAGAAGGTGATTTCAAAGATGCCGTGATGCATATGATCTTACCTGCCATTGTTCTGGGGACGATTCCTCTGGCCGTGATTGTCCGTATGACCCGTTCTTCTATGTTGGAAGTATTGGGTGAAGATTATATCCGTACTGCCCGCGCTAAAGGTTTGAGCCGCATCCGTGTGATTGTGGTTCATGCGTTGCGCAATGCGCTGCTGCCGGTTGTGACCGTCATCGGTTTGCAGGTGGGCATTATGCTGGCGGGGGCAATTCTGACTGAAACTATTTTTTCCTGGCCGGGGCTTGGACGCTGGCTGATCGATGCCCTTCAACGCCGGGATTATCCGGTGGTTCAGGGAGGGGTATTGCTGGTGGCGATCATGATTATCTTGGTTAACCTGGTGGTTGACGTGTTGTACGGCGTAGTTAACCCGCGTATCCGTCATAAGAAATAGGGAGCGCATTATGTCTCAAGTGACTGAGCCTGCAAACAATGCGCCTAAGATTATGACGCCGATGCAGGAGTTCTGGTATTACTTCAAGCGCAATAAGGGGGCGGTTGCTGGCCTGGTTTATATTGTGCTGATGTTATTGATTGCTTTGTTAGCGGGGGTACTCGCGCCGCATGGTGCGGCGGAGCAGTTCCGTGGTTCTTTGCTGACTCCGCCGGTATGGCAGGAAGGGGGAAGCTGGCAGTTTATTCTTGGTACTGATGATGTCGGCCGTGATTTACTTTCTCGCCTGATGTATGGCGCCCGGCTTTCACTGCTGGTGGGATGCCTGGTTGTGGTGTTATCCCTATTAATGGGGGTTGTACTGGGGGTGCTGGCAGGTTATTTCGGTGGCGTGGTGGATATTATCATCATGCGTATCGTTGATATTATGCTGGCATTGCCAAGCCTGCTGTTGGCGTTGGTGCTGGTGGCAATATTTGGGCCGTCAATTGTCAATGCGTCTCTGGCGCTGACCTTTGTGGCTTTGCCCCATTACATCCGTTTAACTCGTGCTGCGGTGCTGGTGGAGGTTAACCGTGATTATGTCACGGCTTCACAAGTGGCGGGTGCGAGTTCCATGCGCCAGATGTTTATCAATATCCTGCCTAACTGCCTGGCACCGCTGATTGTGCAGGCTTCTTTAGGTTTTTCCAATGCCATTCTCGATATGGCTGCTTTGGGTTTTCTGGGAATGGGGGCGCAGCCACCCACGCCGGAATGGGGAACAATGTTGTCTGATGTATTGCAGTTTGCACAAAGTGCCTGGTGGGTGGTGACTTTCCCAGGTCTGGCGATTCTGCTGACAGTGTTGGCGTTTAACCTGATGGGTGATGGTTTGCGTGATGCACTTGATCCTAAACTCAAGCAGTAGTGAGGTAGCGAAATGGCATTGTTAAATGTAGAAAAATTATCGGTTCACTTCGGTGAAGAAGATGCGCCATTCCGCGCTGTTGATCGCATCAGCTACCGTGTTGAGCAGGGGCAGGTTGTCGGGATTGTCGGAGAATCCGGTTCCGGTAAGTCAGTCAGTTCATTGGCAGTCATGGGGTTGATTGATTATCCGGGCCGGGTGATGGCAGACAAACTGGAATTTAACCAGCGTGATCTGACCAAAATCTCGGAGAAAGAGCGCCGCCAGCTGGTTGGTGCGGAAGTGGCAATGATCTTCCAGGATCCGATGACCAGCCTGAATCCCTGTTATACCGTTGGATATCAGATTATGGAGGCGCTGAAAGTGCATCAGGGTGGCAACCGTCGCACCCGCCGCCAGCGGGCGATTGATCTGCTGACATTGGTTGGTATTCCTGATCCTGCATCGCGTCTGGATATTTATCCGCACCAATTATCCGGTGGTATGAGCCAACGGGTGATGATTGCAATGGCCATTGCTTGCCGGCCAAAATTGCTGATTGCTGATGAACCAACAACGGCTTTGGATGTCACCATTCAAGCGCAGGTTATTGAACTGTTGCTGGAGTTGCAACAACGGGAAAATATGGCGCTGGTATTAATTACTCATGATCTGGCATTAGTCGCAGAAGCTGCCCATCATATTATCGTGATGTATGCCGGGCAGGTGGTGGAATCCGGTAAGGCATCAGAAATCTTCCGTGCGCCACGTCATCCGTATACTCAGGCGCTGCTCAGGGCATTACCTGAATTTGCTACGGATAAATCCCGTCTTGCCTCTTTGCCGGGCGTTGTACCGGGGAAATATGACCGGCCTATTGGTTGCCTGCTGAATCCGCGTTGTCCATATGCTAATGACCATTGCCGCCAGATGGAGCCGGAATTACGAACGGTAGGGGAACGTCAGGTGAAATGCCATACACCGCTGGATGATGCGGGGAGGCCGACAATATGAGTGAACATATTTATCAGGCGCGGGAAACATCAACGGTGCCGTTGTTAAAAGCGACAGAACTGAAAAAATATTACCCGATTAAAGGGGGATTATTTTCACCTGCTCGTACTGTAAAAGCATTGGATGGTATCTCTTTCGAACTGGAGAAAGGCAAAACGCTGGCAGTGGTTGGTGAATCGGGGTGTGGTAAATCCACATTGGGGCGATTGCTGACCATGATAGAAAAGCCAACTGACGGTGAACTTTATTATCAGGGGCAGGATCTGCTGGTACCAAATAAAGATGCTGAAAAGTTGCGCCGCCAGAAAATCCAGATTGTGTTCCAGAATCCTTATGGTTCGCTCAACCCGCGTAAGAAAGTTGGGCAAATCCTGGAGGAACCTTTGCTGATCAATACCAAATTGAATGCGCATGAGCGTAAAGAGAAAGTGTTGCAGATGATGGCGAAAGTCGGGTTGAAAACCGAACACTACAGCCGTTACCCGCATATGTTCTCTGGTGGTCAGCGCCAGCGAATCGCGATTGCCCGTGGTTTGATGTTGGACCCGGATGTGTTGATCGCGGATGAGCCGGTTTCTGCGCTGGATGTCTCGGTGCGGGCACAGGTGTTGAACCTGATGATGGATTTGCAGCAGGATTTAGGGTTGTCTTATGTGTTCATTTCCCATGACTTATCTGTGGTTGAGCATATCGCTGATGAAGTGATGGTGATGTACCTTGGCCGCTGTGTGGAAAAAGGCAATAAGGAGATGATTTTCAGTAATCCACGTCATCCGTATACACAGGCGCTGTTATCAGCAACGCCAAGACTAAATCCTGAATTACGCCGTGAACGGATAAAATTGACAGGTGAATTGCCAAGCCCGATGAATCCACCACCCGGTTGTGCGTTTGCGGCTCGTTGTCGTCGGGCATTTAGCACCTGTACGCAGTTTCAGCCAAAATTGAATCAATATGGTGAGCAACTGATTGCCTGTTTTGCCGTTGATCAGGATGAAAATGTTGCGGTGGAGTAATTGCTTGGTCAGCATGAGTTAAAACATTCTTAGTGATAATGGTTTAACCATTATCACCATTTAAATATTTACTTTTGTCTTTAGTCGTCACAGACAGCCATTAAAGGTAATTATTTCAGAAAAATAACGACTTGGATAAGTGAAACAGGGCTGTTAGCGATAAAATCAAGTATACTCAATTCCACTGATCACATGTTATAACTGCGATATCTCATAGGCATTGGTTTGAGTGAAAATGAAATTGCGCGTCAAACGTTCGTTAACCATTAAACAGATGGCCGCAGTGACCGGCGTCACGCTGGTGACCATTGCTATTTTTATTACTATTCAATTGTGTCATCTTATACAGCAACGTAAAGATGATTATATCAGTCAGCTTAATCATGCGGCAGTTCAGGTCCAGGTGCCTTTAACCGAAGCGCTGCTCAGTTCCGATCTCAGTAAAGCAAAAGAGTTACTGATAGGGCTACGTACTGCGGGTATTTTAGGGCGGGCAGATGTGGTGTTACCGGAGGATATCCGGGTGATACGATTGAGCTTTGCCACCCATCGTCCAATTCCCGAATTGGCTAAACGTATTTTTGGGATCCCTGTGGAGGTGAGTATTCCCCTCCATGCTTATGGTTCAGCGCCAATAGATGCTAAACCGCTGGGGCATTTGATTTTACAGGTGGATTCTAATCGGGTATATCGTTTTGCTATTAATGCGTTGGCACTGATGTTGACAACGTATTTATTGTTAGCGCTTATTCTGACTGTGTCGATAAGCTGGTGTATCAACCGGATTATTGTGCACCCATTGCGTAACATTGCGCGGGATCTTAATAACGATCAACCACCTGAGCCAATGATTTGCCCGAAAGGCCACCAGGATGATGAACTGGGTCTGTTGATCAGGGGATATAATCGTCAATTTGATAAACATAAACCTCCGTCATCATGAAACCATCCGGGGCGGTTTGAGGTCTAACCCTCAGTTATAATTCTGACAGGATTTCACCTGCTAAAACTCAGGTTTTTGCTTTTTCTACCGTTGTTATTGGTCGAAGGGAACATATTCTGTCATCACTGGTTAAACCGCCGAAGGCTAAAACCAAGGATAGACATCTATAGGGGTTCACATGCAGGGTACGAAAATTCGTTATTTTATTGGTGGGATAATGCTGGTCATTGTGGGCCAGGTGCAGGCAGAAGCTTTGCAACCTGACCCTGCCTGGAAACAAGGCAAACTGGAAAACGGTTTTAACTGGCAAATTTTGCAGACGCCACAACGTCCTAACGACAGAATACAGTTGCGCCTTGTAGTGAAAACAGGTTCGCTGGCGGAAAAAACTCAGCAAACGGGTTATACCTGGTTGATTCCGAAAGTCGCGTTATTCAGCAGTAAAAGTTTGTCTTCCGCCAAACTGGAACAATTATGGAATAGTGCCGTCGATCCTAAATACCCGCTGCCTCCTGCAATTGTTTCATATGATTTCACGCTTTATAGCCTGAGTTTGCCGCATAATCGTCCTGAACTGTTAAAAAGTGCGTTGAGTTGGCTGGCTGACGCGGCGGGTAAAACGGTATTTACACCAGAGACACTACAACATGCCATGAAAATGGCGGGTACATCGGTAGCGACCTATCCTCAAGATATACAAGACCCGGTGTGGCGCAGACGTTTGCAAGGTTCAACGCTGTTGGGGCATGATCCGGCACAGGCCACTGCTCAACCTATCGATTTGGATAAACTTAAACAATTTTACCGGCAGTGGTATACCCCTGACATGATGACGCTGTATATCGCGGGCCACGTGGATAGCCGAACTTTACTGGAAAATATCAACCAGGTGTTTTCATCATTGAAGGGTAAGCGCCATACTCCGGCAACGATCGCGGCGTTGTTACCTATGAAACCGGATACGCTAGGGATGATCAGTGACAAAAAGAAAGAAGATACCTTATCCTTGATTTGGGATCTCAACTGGCAGCCGATGAATGATTCACATGTGTTGAGCCGCTATTGGATCAGTGATATTACCCGTGAGGCACTTTATCGTTACCTGCAACTTGGGCTGGAGAGAAGAAATGATAAGGCGCTGAAACTGGGGCTGGATTGCAAAGTTCAGTATCAGCGTGCGAGTTGTGCTCTGAATCTCAACACGTCGGCAGGTAATTTAAAACCGGCGATGGAGTATCTGGCGGCTGAATTGGTAACACTCCGTGATAAGGGGTTGCCAAAGGCACAGTTTGATGAGCTGTATGCGCAGAAACAAGCCCAACTCAGCCAATTGTTTGCCATGTATGCCCATACCAGCACGGATATTCTGATTAATCAGCGTCTTTTGTCTCAACAAAGTAATGTTGTGGATATTGCTCCTGAACAGTATCAACGTCTGAGACAAGCATTTTTAGCTTCCCTGACACCTGAAATGCTTAACCATGAACTGAAACAGATCCTTTCACAAGAAGTCGCGTTTGTTCTGATTCAGCCGAAAGGGGAAGCAGAAGTGGATGTAAACCAGTTAAGAAATGGTTTTAATCAGATTATGTCGCTGGAGCCACATAAGATTGATACTCCGGCACAGGCACAGCCGCCGGTATTTAAGCCAGAAGAAAAGGCTTCTTAAGGCAGTAAAAAGGGTGGGGATACCGCTGACGGTTCCCCGGTTTTCAATCCGGCCCTCCGCGGTAATATGCACTTCACCCGCCGCGGCACCAATGTTGCCGGCATTACGTACCCCCACGCCGGTTTCAGTGCCCACCAGCATAATTTTATGCGCATACATACCGCCTAATGCCGCCACATCCAACGCAAACTCCGGGGGCTTTTCATTGCCGGTCGATTTTTTCTCAATCTGCGAGCATATAACGATAACTCAGTTCGGCCACTTCCTGCCGTGAACATCGCTAAAATTTGAGATTCAAACCAAAATACTGCTTTCAGGATGTAAAAATCTTTTGGGTACATAAAGATCATAATCATTAAAGCGACAATATTCCTCCAATTGCTGAGCAGACTTAACACCAACCTTTCTGTATATTTGTGCCGTATAGTGTTCAACAGTACGGTAGGAAATGTTTAATATTCTGCCAATTTGTTTACTGGTATTTTTATGTAAAGAGAGAAAAATGACATCCCATTCCCGTGGAGTAAATAAATGAGTAGGTGGTTGAAATATAATAGATGCAGGGAGTTTTCCATAAAATAGACGGGTTAATGAGAAATCCTGGGCTTCCCGTCCGTGGAAAATGATTCCGACACATTCGTTTTCATCATTATATAGTGGGTATTTTTCACAAAAATGAGATGATAAAAATTTATCTTTGCCAAACATATGTGTTTCAAGCGAACATACTGTTGTTTCGCTCTTCATTACACTTTGATCATGAAGAACAAATTCCTTTGCAAACTCAGCACCATCCCAAGGAAGTTCATAATCATATCGCCCTTCGTAATCAAATGAGTCTGGCAGATTTTCAAGATGTTTAAGTGCCAGATTGCCATAAATAAAGCATGAATTTTTATCTTTGATCCCCCAGGGCTCATTACTTTGCTGCATTGTGTTAATGATTTGAGGGGAAATGATTACTTTATTATTCATATCATCATTCCTTATTATGTTTAAATGACATTAATCAGCTTAATTCTCTACTACCAATAGTGACAAATCTTTCAGGGAAATAGAGATCAAGTTTATTTTCTTTACAGAAATCCTTTAGTTCTGCATGTAAGGACAAATTGAATTTTCGGTAAATTGACTGAATATGATTAACAACATCCTCTGTATTCATCATTAATGCTTCGCTGATACTTTCTTCATCCAGTAAGCGCAGAGTCAAAAAGAGCACTTCCCACTCAGTTTGCGTCAGTATATCGTTAGGCGGTGTGAATTCCTGCGTCACCGGAGATGTTCTTTCATAGTAGTAAGCCGTAGAAAAGTTTTGAATTTTGGACATGTGAAAAATAATCCCCATGCAATCCCCCTTTTCATCACAAAGGGGATATTTGTCACAAATATAGGTTTGCTTAGTTTTATTTTCTCCAAATGGATGAGTTTCCATTGAAGATACTTTTTGCATAGTTTGAATAACTTTTTGATCCTGACGGTAATATTCTTTTTCATATTCTGCAATAGATGAGGGTAATTCTCCTGCTGAAAGCCCCGTAATATCGAAATCTTCGGGCAAGTTGAGCAGTTGATAGAAAGCCGGATTAGCATAGATAAACCTTGATTGCAGATCTTTAACTCCACAAGGTTCATGACTTTTTTCCCACATATGAATTAATTTCTGATCGATATTATTTGACATAGTAACTCCTTAATTATGATTAAGTCATTATCTGAATGAATTGTTTTCTGGTTATACATAAAATAACTTAACTATATAATATAGTATAGTATAACAATTATCCAGCCAAAGACTGTATGTTCATTAATTTCATGATGGTATTATCAGTACTAAATAGCATAATAAAAAAATATTATTTTTATTGAAAGTTATTTAAGTGATTTATTTTACCAGTTAAAAATTGAACGCACATAACATTGCAATCTGTTAAGATGGATTGTTTTATAAAGATATGAGATATTATGTTGCTATATGTCACATAAAAATTTTTAAATTTGGTATCAAATCGGAACCTGGCGTGATCATTTAGAAGTTTTTCTTCTACACGTGAATTGAATAATCTTCAATAAGAAAAAAAACCGTTTCCTTTTCCCTGCTTGTTAACAACCATAGTTGCCCCTTCCTCAAATAAGTCATTTTGAGATATTGATATTGCAAATAGATCATCATCTTTATCTGTACATAAATATGGAATACGAGCCAATGAGCTAACTTTGTTGGTGTCATTCCTCGTAACTGAAGAGCTTCTTTTAAGACATTCGTTAAAGTATTTCATACGTTTACAGCATTTACAAAAATAACTAAACTTTTTAAACATTTTAGTATCCGCAAAAGAACATTCCTGAACATTTAACGTTCATTTATGACCTTTTTGTCGTTAGACATAACATTTTCCTATTCGGAGAATATTTGGCTGTACTTGGCGGGGTTTAATGTTTTTGTACAGCCATTTTTTAGCATTCCGCCCAATGCGGACTCAGGGAAAAAGCTGTAACAACATAAAAATATCAATCTGAAGAGAGTATGAATATAGCACCTTGAATAACCAAACTGAGGAGAGAAGAAAGAAATGATTGTAAAAATCGACTGGCACCCAGCGGATATTATTGCGGGACTTAAAAAACGGGGAACGTCATTATCTGCTGTTTCAAGAGAAGCGGGGCTCGCATCATCCACGTTAAGTAATGCCCTGCACCGGCCCTGGCCTAAGGGTGAACGACTCATTGCTACCGCTTTAGGCTGTGAGCCTTTCAAAATATGGCCAAGTAGATATTCTAAATAATAATGAAAAGAGATTAATTACCTGAAATTTATCTTATGTCTTGTGGAAAGTTTCAGGTAGGATAATAGAATAAAAGCAGAGCTATTAACGCCCTGCTTTGTTTTTGTTATCGCGCTCTGATTAAAATATATAATCAGGCCAATTCAGGATATTTATCATCGGAATGCCTTTTCTACATTAATCGTTAATTTTTTATCTTGTGTTGACATCCACCTATATTTCTACTAATTCCGTGGATACCTTTTTATTTTAATCATGTTACCTGAACCAAACCAGCAATTGCCTTTTCAAGGTATTCGCGGGGACAACCTAAATTTACTCTGATAAACCCTTCACCCTTATCACCAAAACTCCATCCCATTGAAACGACTATTTTGGCTTTTTGTAATAAGGCCCGTTGCAGGGTGTCATCATCCAAGCCTAAATCGCGACAATCCAGCCAGGCCAGATATGTACCTTCCGCTTTAGTCATTCGGCACCAGGGAACGGCAGACGTTAAAGCCTGCCCGAACCAGCAACGGTTTTCTGCCAGGTAATGTTGTAGTTCATCAAGCCATACATCCCCATGTTGATATGCGGCTGTAGCCGCAGTCATAGATAGCGCGTTGAATACATCCAGTCCATGAGCATCCAGCCGCGCTTTAAAGGCACGCCGCAGGCCGGGATCTGGAATGAGAAAGTTCGATATACGAAGTGATGAGAGTCCAAATGTTTTACTTGCTGAGGTGGCGGCAATGACGTTGCTATGCCATTCATTCCCCAGATGCAGTATTGAGGTGAATTTCTCCCCAGGCAAAATTAAATCAGCCCAAATTTCATCGGAAATTACGGTCGTACCGTACCTTTTGCAGAGTATCAATAGCCGGAGTAGTTCGTCACTATTCCAGCATCTACCCGTAGGGTTATGTGGATTACATAACACTAGCAGAGGTGGTCTGTGTTGCTCCAACATCTGTTCCAGATGATCATAATTAATCTTATAACCGTCCAGACTTTCAAGAAGTGGGTTTTCAATCATCATTCTGCCGTTCATAGTAATAATTTTGGCGAATGAAGCATAATAGGGCCCTTGTACAACCACACCTTCCCCCGGTTTACTCAGCATCTGTATCAGTAAAGCCAGTCCAGGTATGACACCTTCTATTGACGTGAACCAGTCGTGGCACAAGGTCAATTTATGGTGCCTTGAAAACCAGTCTATTGCCGCCTGGTAATAGTGATCGTCGCGTTCGCTATAACCGAAGATGCCATGTTCAATTCGGGAGTAGAGTGTTTGCAGGACCGCTTCCGGGCATTGAAAATCGAAATCGGACACCCACATTGGAAGCAGGTCAGTTTTGTCTAAGTGCAAGTCACGACCTAAAAAGTCCCACTTAACAGAGCTTGTATTGTGGCGATCGATTATCTGGTTGAAATCAGGCGATTTCACGTTGGGTTTCCTTTTTATTCAGGGCATTTTCCGGTGTGACTCTTGCAATACCAAAACCGGTAAAGCCATAGATGAGAGCCAGGAAGACGGCAGCATAGCACTGGATAGCCCAAGGTAGCAGATCAAGCGTACTGACACCCAATGTAGTCGCCATATAAATACCGGCAGCAGTCCAGGGGATTAACGGTTCTATGACGGTACAGCCATCTTCTATTGTCCGTGACAGATTTTTATTATCCAGTCCCATACGATGATAGGCCCCTTTGAACAGCTCCGCCGGGATGAGGAGACCCAACTTTCCGTTGCAGGTTGCGCCCGTTACCAGAATAGTGGTTGCCAGGGTTGCAGCGATAAGTTGCCCTGTTGTGCGAACAACTTGTAGAAGTGAGTTGATGATGACGGTCAGGGCGCCAGTGAGTGCTAAAGCACCGGCGAACGCGAATGCACAAAATGCAAGCAGGATGGTACTCATCATCGAAGACATGCCCCCCCGATTGAGCAGACGTGGGACGTCGCTAACAACCCCGGTGATATTGTGTCTCTGATCAGAGAACATAGAGAGATTGAAACCCTCTATCAACACATTAAGGCCCTGTTTAAGGGTGAGTCCCTGGAGACCTATACCAAGCACAATAGCCAATGCACAGCCAGCCAGCATGACGGGTATCACCGGCCGTTTTGTTATTGCTCCCCACAAAACCAGTATTGGTGGCAAAATCATCAATAAATTGAAGTGATACAGGCTTTCAAGAGATTGAAGGATGTCTGTGACTTTTTCAGGTGTTGCTACGCTACCTGTTAAGCTTGTATGACCCGCAATAAAATAAACAATAGCGGCTAAAACAAAGCCGGGAATAGTGGTATACATCAAATGTTGAATATGACTGTAAAGATCGGTATCGGCGACGATGGCAGCGAAGTTAGTCGAGTCAGATAACGGTGAAATTTTATCACCGAAATACGCACCTGAAACAACCGCGCCCGCCGCTGCCGCCAGAGGCACATCGAGGCCAGCGGCGACGCCCATTAGCGCTACGCCAACTGTTCCGGCTGCCCCCCATGACGTACCGGTACAAACTGAGATAACGCTCGTGATAAAGAAAGCAGCAATAAGTATGTATTGAGGGCTAATCAGCTTTAACCCCCAATACACCATGTAAGGTATGGTTCCGCTGAACATCCAGGTCCCAATTAACCCGCCTACGCAAATCAGTATCATCATCACCGGCATTGTTTTAGCTAGCTTTGCCACAATAGCATCGATAATGTCATTCCAGCGATAGCCTTGCCAATATGCCAAGGTAGCTGCTATTCCTGCTGATATGAGCAATAGGGATTCGATGCGTAAATTCAATTGACCATACCCAATAACCAATAGTAAGAGCATTGTTGCGATTGGCAGTATGGCAAGTCCCAGATTAATCTTTTTCTTGTCATCCATATTTTAAAACTCCAGTTCCAGATGAATTATTGAAACAGAATAGAATAATGAATTTATTTTGAATGAGATGTGACAGATATTACTTGTTCTTTACTCTTATGTTTATGTGTGATGCTTTTTATTTCTCTATTAGAAAAACGGAATCTCTGATGACAAGTTCGGCTGAGAACATATTCATTTGTGGAGCTACTTCTTTTTTGGCATTGATCTGCAATGCCAGATTAGCGGCCCTCTGAGCCATTCGTTCTATTGGGTTGTGTATGGTAGTTAAGGGTGGATAGAGATATTGGGCCGGGACAATATCATCAAACCCAACAATCGACAGTTGTTCTGGTAATTTGATTTTCCGTTGATGTAGGGATCGCATCATACCGGCAGCCATAACGTCATTAAATGTTACCGCCGCAGTAAAGCCGATGCCGCTGTCTAAGAGCTTTTTTGTTGCCAGTTCCCCACCCTTTTCGTTGAATGGAACGCTAATAACCCAATTGCCAGGTACTGTGATACCCGTATTAGTCATTGCGGCATGATACCCTTCCAGGCGGAGCCTTCTATTATCGATTGGTAGATCTGCTGTTATACAAGCAATTTTTCGATGACCATTTTGAAGAAGATAGTGGGTAGCAGCCTGAGAAGCACTGACATTATCTAACCAAATGCACCGGTTGGCGATAGCAGGGAAATATCGATTAATAATCACTAATCCTGGCGTATGAGCGGTATAACGTAATACATCTGTATCGCTCATTCTACTAACATGAGCGACTATTGCTTCGCATCCCTGATTAATTAAAAAATCTAAGGCAGATCTCTCAAGTTCGGCTTGATATCCTCCACTACAAACCATCAGCTTGACCTCTTCTTCCGGGCAATTTTTTCAACCCCGCGCGCCAAAAGGGAAAAAAAAGGATCAGCCAGATTGCCAGTGAGTAAACCCAACATGTTCCCGCATCGTTTTGCCAGTGCAAGTGCGGCAAAATTACGGTGATAATTGAGCTCACGCATGGCTTTTTCTACACGCTCACGGGTGCCTGGTTCGACATAAGCCGTACTATTGATGACGCGGCTTACAGTGGCTACGGATACTCCAGCTTGATATGCTACGTCTTTCATAGTAGTCATGCTTTCTCCTCAGCAGTTATGTAAAATAAATCATATCCCAATTAATAGAATAATATAGAGTACAGGCATCATTCTTAATCCAGCAAAAAATGGTTCATAGATTTAAAGTATTTTGGTGGAATATATAGATTATAATTATTTTTTTCGCAAAATAGTTTCAACTCAATAATTGATCCGATTGATAATTTCTCATAGATATCTTGGAAGTACTTTTCCACGGTACGGTATGAAATTTTCATTTCATAAGCAATACATTGATTACTGATGCCGCGGCAGAATAAAAAGATTATTATCCATTCTTTTTCTGTCAATATATTATTGGGGGGGGTTAAGCTTAACAGATATAGTTGTATCATTTTTAATATAATGGTGGACTGAAAAATGGTTTATTTCTTTAATGTGACAAATTATTCCAATACAGTGATTCTTTTCATCCATTAACGGGTATTTTTCGCAAAAATAGGGCTTGAGTTGTTGGTTATTACTTTGAAGATAAGCCCCAATAGAGGATACTCGTTGCATAGATTGTAATACCTTACGGTCATGTTCTTCAAAAAGGTGAACAAGATGATTAAACGGTGTAGGTAATTCTTTGGCAGTATATCCTGTGACATTAAAGTGTTCAGGTAACTTACTTAGTTTAATAAATACTTTGTTTGCATATATAAAATGAAATTTCTTATCTTTTACAAACCATGATTCATGACTTCTATCCCACATATTTGTTAACTGAGGAGTAATTTGACTCATATATGACCTTCAATAATTATTGAATATAAGTAGAAAAGTCTTTCAACAATCAATAAGAACAGCTATTCGTTCTATAGGGAATTACTCCCTCATAATTGGAAGTTATAGTATTGCTATGATTTCAATAGCATGAGTGGTCCCAGATTAAGATTGTTCTTAATCATAAAGTTCAAACTCCAGTTTCAAATTGTTTGTTACAATAGAGTAACAAATCCAGTTTAGGTGGAATGTGAGATAAGTTTGCTGTTCATGTAACCGGTTTCATGAAGTGTGAAAATGTGATTTATATATCAATTTTAGGTCTTGCTTATAACCGAGTAACGGCAATATTCCCTAATTTTTTAGGGTAATACTTCATTGACATCCTCCCCCACCTTCACTCTTCGTGACTCAGGAGGGGGCTCCCCGTTAGTGGGTAACTGCTGATCGCTCAGTGTCAGGTTCCTGCTTCAACGGACGGCCTGAATGCCCCCTTCCTCCACAGGCAAATACGGCATGCCCTGCCGCTAAAATATTACACGCACCGTTTACATCGGCATTCGTGGTGTATCCACATACCTGACACTCGAACTGACTTTGTGACTGGCGATTTTCTTTTGCTGTATGACCACAGCAAGCGCATCGCTGACGGGTATAGGTCGACCTGACTGCCACGCCAGAGTTGCTTGTACTCAAGCTGACGGCGCATTTCGTACCAGCCCTGATCCAGTATTGAACGATTTAAGCCTGATTTTGCACGGACGTGACGACCGGGCTGTTCTGCCTTACCTTTCGCAGACTTTGACATAGTGCTCACCTTCAAGTCTTCAATGACGATCATCGCGTGGTTTTTGCTGATAGTCGTGGTGACTTTGTGAAGGTAGTCTTTGCGAATGTTGGCTATACTGGCGTGCAGACGCAGTATCTTACGTTTCTGTTTCTGCCAGTTATTGCTGAATTTGACCTTGCGGCTTAACTGATACTGGCGCTTTGCCAGCTTTTTCTGATTTGTTTTAAAACTGTTAACCGGCTCGAATATCGTCCCGTCTGACAGGGTAGCAAGTTTGGTGACGCCGGCATCCAGGCCAATCATTGTGGTTGCCGGGTGAATCTGAGTCTCTGTTTCAATTTCTACCTGAAATGAGATGTACCAATGTCCAGCTCGTTGGCTGACGGTCACATTTTTTATCTTGCCCTGTACATCCTGCGATTGTCTGAATTTGTAGGCTTTCAGGATGAGCATCTGCATTCAGTGTGGAGTAATTTTATGCACTATCCTACTGAATATTCGGTTAATTTCAATGCAAAAATACAAAATCAACCGTTCAAGGCAGGCGGCTTTTCTTCTGCATGTTCATCTTGTTTTCGTCACCAGATACCGGAGGAAAATACTCGGGGATTTACACTACGCAGCCTTTCATCAGTATGCGGGGGAAATCTGTCGCGATTTTGGTGCAGAGTTGAAAGAAAGTTACGGTGAATCTGATCACGTCCATATGCTGATTGAATACCCGCCGACAGTTCGGTTCTCAGTGCTGGTCAACTCGCTGAAAGCGGTCACATCACGACGTTTGCGTAATGAGTTTCTGGATTTGCGTGGTGCATACGGCAAGCCAGTATTGTGGTCACGCTCTTATTTTGCCGGTTCGTGCGGAGGTGCTCCGTTGGAAGTGGTTAAACAATACATTCAGCATCAGCGTGGCTGATGTTGATACGGACTTTTCAAGCCCGTCCAAATTCCCCTCCCGCCTTATGTCGGCGGGAGTACCCTTTGGAGGAAAAGATGGGGATCCCTCAGGGGAATACCGCCCTTTATCATGCTCGGAAGACTACTTTTTAGCCTCGGCTCTGAGTTCAGTTACATTTTTACCGCCAATTCCCCAGTTATCAGTTTCAACTTCATCAATAATAACAAAGGTTGTTGCAGGATTTTTTCCCAATACATCGACCAGTAACTGGGTAGCTCCTTCAATTAATTGCTTTTTTTGCTCTGCTGTAGCACCTTCACGGGTAATTCTGATATTTACAAACGGCATAAACAGCTCCTTTTCATCGGTTATTATTGGCAGACTCACTCTGCCAGGGCACATTTATTCGGTATTTTTATCTTGATAATGATCCGCAGTGGCTATCCAGGCAGCGCAGAACAGCGTTAAGCGGGCAAAGAGATAGAAAAATGTCATCAGGCCGATAACAGAGCCAAAAGCCGCGCCGGAAGGGGAGCTGGCGAGGCGAGGCAGCGTCATGGTCATAATATATTTGATAACTTCAAAACCTATAGCTGCCATCAGTGTCCCTTTCAACAATGCTTTGCGTTCTGGCTGGTGGCGGGGTAATACCCAGAATAGCCACAGGAAAAGCAGATAGTTGGCTGAAATAGAAATTGTTAGGCCAATCAGGAACCACGATGGACGCAGCCACTCAATGCCATCTAACCCTAATATCTTAACGATGGTTGCCTGAGCGGAGCCGGCGATAGAGGTCAGTGACAGTGTGATCACCAGAGCTAATAATAGCCCAATCAGAGAAATGGCATCACGAATATATTTAAAATAGATTTTCTCGTTATCTTCCTGATTCCCTACCCAGACAGGCTGGAACTGGGCGAGAATTGCCTGACGTAAATTGCTTACCCAGTTTACACCGGAATAAAGAGCAATCGCCAAACCGGTTAATCCCACGGTAGTTCGCTGTTTAATCGCAGTATCGACACTATTTTTCAGTGTATTGGCGAGTGTCGGATCACTAATACTGTTTGCGATACCATTGATTAGTTTTGCCAGTAAATCAGGATTAGAAGCCAGAATAAAACCCGCAATGGCGAAAGAGAGCATCAGAATGGGGATAAGAGATAAGAATGAAAAATAGGTGATTGCCGCCCCAAACTGATTACCCATCCGATCATTAAAGCGTAGCGTTGCCCGGATAAAGTGAGCGATGATAGGAATATTACGGATATAATTTCCTGCTCTGACGGTCAGAGAAATCGCTTTTTTACCGTGATGAATGCCTTTCTCCAAAGGAGTTCTGGATAACCTTTCCGGCTGATGTTCTGTTGTTTCCTGTTTTTCTACATCCTTTGGCATGTGCACCCTCAATGACTTCAAATAATTCACTGTCTTATAATGCCATTGTAAGATAATTATTAACAATTCATAAAAACTATGGAAAAGTATTGCTCTAATAAAATAAACCGTTATTTCCCGCTATTTATTGCATCTTAAATAAAAAGATCCCTCATTTGAAGGATCTTTTAGAGATGCATTAACTCATAACCGATTAATGCGATTTACGATTAATTATTTCACCATGAGTTACGCCATTTTCAGTCTCATTGCTATAAGTTTTCACCAAGGGTATTTTACCGGACAATACACCATCCTGAACTTCCTTGACAATTCCGCTAACAGAATCAGGCAATACTAAACTGCCACCTTTGCTGTTGTCATAACCTGTAACAGATTGTTGTTCCACATTTTGAGTATTAATAATGACATTGCCTTTCTCGCTACCAATCTGCCCACCAATCAGATGTGTATTGCCTTTTACATCCAGATTAACGTTCTGATTACCGGAAATTACCGATTGTTCACTGACAGTTTCCCGACCTTTAATATCGACATTACTTTTGAATTTACCTGTAACGCCATTAATCCCTTTAATATTATTAAGGCTATTAAACGCGGAGGTTAGTCTTTCTTGTAATCCTTTCTGCTGTGGTTCTTCTGTTGTGTTTTTCGATGGATCATCTTTCGATACATCGTCTTTAGATATTTCATCTTGAGGTGCATGATCCTTAGTCATTTCATCTTTGGGGATGTCATCACTTTTGACTTTAGATTCTTTCGCGTAATTAAGACCCGCATCAACACCAACATTCAGCCCATGTTCCGTGTCTTTACGGCTTTCAACCCGCAAATCACCACCAATGTTACCTGTTACTTGATCAGCACCTATTTGCGCACCGCTAACGGTCGTATCATCGCCACTGTTGATGACAACATTTTCGCCCTTGATGTGGCTATTACGCTGAGTTGTTGCTTGCAAGCGATCAACACCCACTTTGACTTCCCCGCCAACGTTCTGTTTTGTGGTGGTGGTTGTACTGTCATCTTCCGCTTTTTTGACTGAGTTTGAGTTACCACCGTTGCCTTTCAGGTTCAATTCCCAACCATCGTTGTTAACGCGATCCTGAACAGAGACCAGCTCAATATTGCCTTGTTTGGCCGTCAGATCGATCTGCTTGCCTGTCACTGCTGAGCCTTTCAGCGTCAGGTCACTGCCTGCATTCAGATTGACCCCTTGCTTACCGCTAATCTCACTTACCTGAGCTGTGGTGCTGTTTTTGCTATCCGTGTTGTAACCGCCGCCAAGACCGATATGAATATTCTTGCCTTCTGGAGAGGCTCCTCCTTTAGCAGAAGCTTCACCGTTATGACCGGTCGCTGTTTTCGTTGTGCTGCTGGTGGCATGATCAAAACGGATATCCCCTCCCGCATCTATATTGGTTTTGCCTGTTTTGGCATACAGAGATGTACCCTGATATTCAGCATCCCTCTCGACATGGATATTAATGTCATCTGTTGCAGTAATTTGGCTGGTGACTGCTTCGGTTGTGGAAGTATGGTTGTTTTGTGTGCCGCCTTTTCCCTTACCATTAGCAGAGATATCTTCACCAGTGGTGGTATAGACGCGCAGGTCCGCATTGCCGCTGGTTTCACTGTGGCTGCTTTCGTGGTGATTCTGTGCTGCTTCGCTGGTATGGTTGCCGGCTTTCAGCGAGACATTACCCTGGCTGGCGTGATATTGAGTGCCCTGATCATACAGTTCGCCATTGGTTTTAATAACGACATTGCTGGCCTGGACAGATGTCACGACAGCGTCGGACTGTTTGCTTGCTGTCTGAGTGCTACTGCCGTTGGCTGCAATATCCACTCCCAGATTAGGTGTACCTTTCTTGGTGAATGTTCCATCCAGAGCTGATTTTGCGGGTTCTTTCACCGCTTTCTCAATCGGGCGGGTGACAGCGCTATAATCTATATTGACACCAATATCCGTGCCGACCTGTAGTTTACTATTGGAATTTGATTCAGTATTGGATGCAGCCAGATTGCTGACTTTGCCTGCCTCAGTGGTATAAGTGCCATTGATTTTGTGATTTGTGCCTTCCTGAACCAATTCCCCACTGGCTTTAATGCTCAAATCACCTGCGATCTGCGAATCGGAAACAACAGCAGTGGTGCGGGTATGATTGTTGTTATGACCTTCATAGCTGCCATGAATACCGGCACCCACTTTATCGATTCCTCCGGTAAGATAGACACCAACATGTTCTTTATTCTGAGATTTCTCTTCGGATTTTTTATCATGTGCGGCTAACAGATGAACATTTGTGCCAGTGATCTTAGCATCACCTTTGGTCGTCACCAGATTGGAACCACTGAGGGTGACATCTTTATCAGCATCAATAGTAATACTCCCCCCACTCAACGTAGAAGCTTGCTGTGTTGTCATCTGATTTTTCTGGCCGTTGCTGGTATGTTCAATACCCACGCCAGCGCGATACTGCTTATCTCCCTTTTGCTGGAATTGACTTTGCAGATCCAGAGAAGTGTTTTGCTTATCAACCTGTTTCTGTTCGCCATAAGAGAGTACCTTGATATGACCGGATGTATT
Source organism: Photorhabdus stackebrandtii (assembly GCF_011189495.1). Lineage (NCBI taxonomy): Bacteria > Pseudomonadati > Pseudomonadota > Gammaproteobacteria > Enterobacterales > Morganellaceae > Photorhabdus > Photorhabdus stackebrandtii. The sequence continues at coordinate 19,851 of NZ_PUJV01000017.1, read as the reverse complement.
CAGGCTAAGGGCACCGGCACTTTGCACCAGGCTGCCAACCACATTCAGATCTTCATCGCCGAGTAATTTGAGATCAGCCTCGGAAACTAACTCGCTGCCATGAGATTTCTGTTGATTGCTGCTGGTCCTTTGTGAACTATTGGTAATATTGAATACCGTACCTGTTCGCTCATCAATTTTCTGATTGAGATGACTGACAGCATTGTCGATAGTTAACTCGCCACTATTGGCATGTATAAAAGCACCTTGAACCGCTTTTACTTTGCTACCGGTAATCGATATACCCTTTTGGCCGGACAGCAATAAACTCCCGTTGGCAGTGAGTTCGGATGCATAGCTGGTTTCTTTCACCTCACTGTTGTCTTTATTAGCGCCACCACCGATACCGCCCCAATATTTCTTATCATCACGTACAACACGGCTATCAGCAATTTTCTGCACATTGATTTGCAGTTGTTTACCAGCTTCCAGTACCAGATTCTGGCCTGCGTGCGCTTTCGCGCCAAGAATTTCGGCTTGGGTTCCTGCTTTAATATTAAGATCAGCTCCTGCTCGTAATTCACTGGCAATCAGGCGCTGAGTCTGTTTACTCTCTTCCCAACTTCCCGTTTGCAATTTAGCCGTGTGATTTTTCTTGTAACCTTTTTCTGATGTTTTCTCTGTTTCAGTCAGACCAGCAATCTGTACATCTTTTTTTGCTGTAATAGCCAGTTTATCTTTGGCATCTATTTGGCTGCCAAAGACCTTAACGTCACCTGCAATGGCGTTTAAATTGACATTCTGCCGGGCTTTTATCGTATTCCCTGACTGATGTTGTTTTTCACTCTCCTGAGTAACCTCATGCCGCCAGGAATAACCCCGTTGGTTATTAACATTTTTAGTGGATTGAATTAACTGCTGCCCATCTAAAATCAGATTGGCGCCACTCAGATTAATATTGTCACCCACTATATCCGTGGCCGTCATCTGGTTATTGTTCTTGGCAACCAATGAAATATTTTTGCCTTCCAGTTTAGTGCGGGCCAGTGACTGGCTGCTTTTATTGTCATTGATATAAGAACTGCGGAAATAGCTTTGGTAATTATTACTACCGTCACGGCTATATGTTGATTCGCTGACTTTGCCTTTTACCTGAATATTGTTGCCCAGAAGCTCAAGATCCCCACCTTGCAGGTGTGTGGCTTCTAAATTAAGGTTGCCGTGAGAATCAACAATAATCTTGTCACTCCCGGAAAGAGAGCCTTGCAGATTTACCCCGCTGCCTTTGGCGGTATTAAGCAAATGGATGCGCCCGGCTTGCATACTGCCAAGATAATAACTATCCAGCATCCCGGTTAATTTTTGCTGAGAATCGAGCACTTCTCCTGTGGCGGAGGTTTTATTTTCACCACTGATAGCATTAATCTCTTTTTCAGCGGTGACAGTTCCCCGGCTATCAATTTTAGGGGCAATAAGATCAAGAACCGCGTTGGCGATTAAGCCATCTGATTTAATTTTCAGACTATTCTGATTATCAAAAGTGCTGAAACCTTGCAAATTACCCTGTTCTACCAATGGATTACCAACGACCAGAGCAGCGCGGTTAGTATTGATAAAACCACATCCATTACAGGTGATGCCATTTGGGTTTGCCAGCACATAATCTGCTGCGATACCAAACACCTCCTGCTGACCTAATAACAGGGAAGGGTTCCTGCTGATAACTTCATTGAGAATCAGGCTGGCGGCTTGACCATTTAAATTAGGATTAGCAGTGAGCTGGCCGGCTAATTGTGATTTCCCATCCGCCAGAGCGTTATTCAGGACGGCACCCAACTGGCTGACGTTATAATCCAGATATTGGTTATGTGACAACCCGGAAGAGGAGGGTGTCACGATATTCACCACAGTTGCTTTACCTTCGATAGCTAAAATATCGGGATGATGTGCCGGATCGCCCCCACCAACGATTTTGTTGGCAAAGCTGGTAGAGCAGGAAACAAGAATGATAGCCATAGAAGTGGCAAGCTTGCCGGTAGGAGATAACCTGAATTTTTTATTTTTCATATATGAGTCTCTATATATTTAGTTATATTACTGTGTACAACATTGGGCACTGCTAAAAACCATCAAAAGGTGTAAGAAAAACGGGTTAGAACCTGCACGGGCTCAACAGATGTATTACGGCTGGAAAGCAATTTTCCACGGCTGGCTTCGATATCGAATACCATGTGCTGGTATCTCAGCGTGGCACCAGAACTGAATCCTGCACTGCTTTGCCAGCCTTGAGGGCTGCGATAGCCTTGAACCTGACCGGCATCAATACCGATACGTACAGATAACGTACTGCTGGCAATTGGGAAGTTGCGGGACAACGTATTTTGCAGATACCAGCCGTTATCCCCGGATAGTGTATTTTTGCTGAACCCCCGGACTGCGTTGCGATCAGTAATATTCAGCCATTCAACGCCGGGCAGGCTGTGCCGGTTGTATTGCCCATAAAGTAGGTTATTGAGTTGGTAAGATGAATTGAACAGCATAAAACGCTGATGCAGGTTGACCATCAACTTACCTTTGGTGAATTGCTTATCGAGATAAGTTGTGGCGGTTTGAGCACCAAACCAAGGCAAACCCTGTTCAACACTCAGATTTAGGGTGATTAAACCGGTGGGGATTATGTGTAAATGATTGACCCCGAGTTCAAGTACACTCAGCGTCTGGCTGCTGACACCAATCTTGGTGTCATTGATATAATTGTTGTAATTCTTGTAAATAAGTTGTCCGCTGACGGTATTAATCTGAGATTGATTGCGATAGAAAGCAAAATCAGAACGCATCCCAATTTGCTGAGTATTCCCATAGATTTTTACGGTTTTGGTTTGCAAATGGGGATGACTGGCATATTGGGAATAACTGCCAAATCCACTGAATGTTGCTGCGCCGTAGGGCACTGAATAGAGAAGGGTAGCTGCGCGGTTGTAGCGATGGGATGGGCTATCCAACGTGCTGCTGGCATTCACGCTGATAAAGTCAGATAAACCAAACGGGCTATCGAAGCTTGCATTGGTGCGAGTTAGCCATTTTCCAGTACTTTTCTGCCCATAATTATCGGTGATGATATTCAGCAACCAGGGTTTACTGTGCTGATTATGCAGTTTAACGACTGAGCCACCATTAACTGTCCCCGGTAAAATATCCAGAGTGGTTTTATTGGACTGTAACCGGTTAGCCTGATCTAAACCCTGATCAAGTTGCGTGATATTCAGGGGCTGCTTTTCCAGACCGGGGAATAACATACTGCTGTTAACCCAACGATCGCCCCCTTCGATTTTCTCAATAAATCCTTCAATAACATTTAGCCCTAACTCTCCGTCGGCATCGGGAGCAATAAACTGAATACGGGCGGTAACATAGCCTTTACTGATATACAACTTAGTCAGCTCATGGCTGAGTCGGTTGATATCATGACTACTGATACACTCCGGGGATAAAGCACTGAGAGTATTTAACTCCCGAACAGAAAGAAGCGAGATCCCTTTCAGATAAACACCTGTTAACGGCAGACATTGCCTGGATTCTGGCAGTACAGGCGCAGGCGTTGACTCAGGGACTGTATTAGCCTGCTGTTTTAATTGCTGATATCGGCGTTGTTCTATCAGTTGGTTAATTTCCCGGGAACTATCTTGCAACGTTCTCCTGGCCTCAGTCATCGGCAGATTATCATTTAATTCTGCTGGTGAAGCGGTTATTTGAAAGGAAATAGCACACAATATTAAAATAGATATTCTTTTTATCATACATTCACCGATAAGGACGATATTTTATTCCATAAAACATAAATATGGGGTTTTAGCCTGATAGGTAATTGCATGCGTATTGGCTAACTTATTCGTTATTAAAGCATACTCTTGGTTATATCATGCTCTGATTAACGATTGGCGTTTCTTTTATATCTCGATTTTCTATTATAAATTTCAATTAATTGGTTATGTAAATAATAATAAGTTAATAATAACACTTATTTTATTGCTTATTAATGAATTAACTTAAGGGGAATTTATAACAGATGATTATGTTGGTAGTTAATAGGATGGTGCCATTAGGAAGATTTTTAAAGAAAGCAAAGATTAAGCCAAATAGGTAATAATAAACTAAATTTTAGTTCAGTGTTATTTTGCTTGGAAAATGATAGTTCCTGATGTAATGGTTTTTATAAGTTATTTTCGTTAGATAAATGAATAATAGAAAGAACAGCGTTTTGATTGAGGAGCGAATAATTGTTTGGAGATTGTTAAATTGGTGGAGGGAAATAAAGTTTACTTATGTGGTGAAAGTTTTTCTAGGATAGTAATATAATTTTACTATTATATAATTTGCTGTTTTATAAAGGGATTAAGTGAATCTTGGAAAATGAAAAACAAAAGTACTGGAAAATTACTTTGATAATTTTCCAGTACAGAGTTATTATATCTAAATATTTAAATTAATTATGGATATTAATTACTGCATCATCTGATATATACGTACAATAACCAAGCAATCCTTCATCCGGCTCTCCAAGACCCTTCCATCTATTGTAGATGGATATATACCATGTGTATTCAACTTCACCTGAAGCAACCAGTGTAGCTTCATGGTAGGAATTTTGGATCTCGCTGGATTCAATAGGATATATTTCGTTGTCTATTGATGATGAGTTTTTACTGGGAGCAGCAACATCATATATTTCTGGTTTGAACGATGGTGTGGAAATGAAACTTTGGTTTTTTGTGTGCATTTGATATAAAAATACTTGATGATCAAATTGGGCTGTTAGACTAGTAGTCCTCCATCTAACTATATCACCTACCCTACCTTTGATTTGAAGTTTTTCTGAGGCATTATAACTCGGTGAGTATGTTTGGTGTTGAGTGGTAATATAATAAAAATATTTACCATCAATTTTAGTTGGATTTTCTGGATCTTTGCTCAAATTCTTGTGGTCAGATAAGATAGATTCTACATCAATGGCAACAAGAATATCAACAGTACTTTGGCTCATAATTTTTTCTCCATTGTTTGATATTTTTATATATTATGACTTTTTAACGATAATGAAAGGATCATGCCAAATATATCCAACTAAATTTGAACCTTTATATATAGACATATGCCAAATATAATTGTCACTTTTACTAAATTGTTCTGAAGTTGCTTTGAAAGCATCTGACTGATGGTAATAGCTTGTTACACTATGCCCATCATAAGTATTTTCATCAGTCATATAAGGAACTAGAATGCTACTAGTAATAAGTTGTGGATAGGTTATATGCGCACTTGAATTCTTTGGATCCCCTACTTCTCCACCGTCCATCTTGTATAAAAGTACTGAATATTTCATTTGTTGAGTTAGAGATATTGGTCTCCATCTGATAGTATCATCGACATTGACTGTTAGTTTCATTTCTCCAGTAGCATTATCTTCTGGAGCATAAAGATATGTATTGTCAATGTTACTTCTAACTATATAGTATACGTATTTATTATCTATCTGAGTAGGGTCTTGGCTCAGATGATAGTTGTTAACGATAGATTCTGCATCTACACAAACAAGAATATCTACAATATCACTCATTTCTATACTCCTTCACTAAAAGCGCTAGATTGTTAGTTTCAGGTCGTTCAATAACTATTTATATAATTAATCATTAGTGCTGAAGAAGCTACTAGTATAATTAATAGTTTATAAAAGAAAACTGCTTATATATTTACCAATGTCTTTTTGAAATATAATTGAGTCTTGCTTTTAACTATATTCAATCACAGTATTCAGGCATTGGATTTGTTAACTGTGACATCAAGTGGTAGACCTTTTATGCCTTGTAGGGATTCCTTGTTTGATGGACCATGAGAATAATAACCGATAAGCTTCGATCTATTATAAATGGCTAGATATAATGTACAGTAGGAAAAGCCGGAGTTGAGTAAAGTCCATTCCTGATAGGAAATATGCTCCTTTTGATAGGTAATAGAGGGGATTCCTCTATTTTCTTGTGGGATTGGAATGTTAGGGGAATTTTTAATAATATTTTCAGACAAATAAATATTATTATCACCGGTTATTTCTTTCATGTCATATAAAAATACTTGGTATTCAGATTGGGCAGATAAACTCAAAGCTCGCCATCTAACTATGTCATGTATGTTTCCTGTAATTTTAAGTTTATCTATATTTTTGTTATATTGGCCGTTATTGTTATATATTTGTTGTTGGCTGGTAATATAATAAAGATATCTACCATCACTTATGGTTGGTTCTTTGTAGTCTTGGCTAAAACTTAATCCCGATGTTTGGATATCTTGTATGATAAGTTCTACATCAACAGCGATAAGAACATCAATGATGTTAATGGATTGGTCACTATTATCTTTAAGAGCTATAAAGTTTTCTGCATTATATATATTCTTCATAATGTTATCCTAATAATCACATAGGGAGTATTATTTTACCTATTTCTAACGGAGTATGTTGAACATATCCCTTTAATTCTTTTTGTTGATATATGGCTATTATCCAAGAACATTTTCCACCGCCTGATCTTATAGCTATTGATTGAAAATAATATCTCTTTATTAGTTCTTGTTCTATATCTAATCTATCACTGTTGTTTGAAATATAACCAGAATTAATTTCACTTTGATATAATTTTGGAATTGTTATAGTTTCATTAATAATTGTTCCTGTCATCTCATATAAAATCGTTGTATATTCAAATTGTTGTGTTAAAGATACGCTTCTCCATCTAATATTATCACCAACATAAGCTTTTATTTCCATTTTCCCTGTAGCATTATTTCCGGGAATGTAAAGATTGCCTATGCTAACTATATAGTAAAATAATTCATCGTTTATTAGAGTGGGATTTTCAGGATCTTGGCTTAAAGAAGGGTATTTTTCAATAATAGATCTGACATCTACACAGATAAGAATATCTACAATATCACTCATTTCTATGCTCCTTCATTGAATTAAGATTCTTGGAGGGTTAGTTATCACTCTGTAATAATTGACCATTAAGGTTGAAATAACAACTGATATAAATCATAGTTTATATAAGGAAATTATTCACATATTTATCACAGACTATCTTAGATATAGTCTGCTCCCTTGTTAACTTATTATTTTAAAATTAAAAATAATTTATTTTTGATATAATGCACTAAGGTGAATGCTTATGTTTTTTAAAATAGCTCAATATGCTTTCTAGAGTGTTATTATGTTTGTATATATTCTATATAGCTTGATTATGGAAAACTCAATCACATTGATATAGTTTTTCCAATTAATGGATAAAATATTGCTGGCTACCAAATCTTTTGCTTCTTTATCACAATAAATGAAAATTTTATTTATAAAATAGGAGTTCTGCTACTATAATAAATATTAGTGTTCTCTATCAATATTCTGAGTCTTTAAGAGGGAATTGAATGAATATTTATCGACCGTATATCTCATCCTATAAATTTCATGAATTAGATGTAGATGCTCACTTTGTAACTGAAATTTGTGAACTTATTGACAAAATTTCAGGATTTAGTTTGTTTTCGCTGGTCTTAAAGACCCGTTTCCCGATATCTAGCCGTGAAGTGTATTTTTTTGATAATTATCACGAATCTTGGAGAACTCTTTATATGGAAAAAAGATATTGGATGATTGATCCTGTTCTACATTTCCGACCTGTGCCCCCTTCTTTTTCAAGAGTATGGAACTTGAATTTTTTCTCAGAATCTAATGGGCAAGAGCTGTGGTATATGATACAGAAGCATGGGTTTCGATCTGGGATCACATTTGGGCTTTTGGCATTATCGGGAACGTACGGAATATTCTCTGTTTCGGGGAAAGATGGGCCGATTGATAACGATACAATGTATAAGTGTAGTGGGGAGATTCTAAAAATATATATTAGGATAATAAGATATTTAACATCACATACAACGTATTTGCAGACATTCTATATAGATGAAACTTCATTTTCGAATAGAGAATTAGAAGTGTTACGGTATACCGCAGATGGCATGATTTCAAGTGAGATTGCTTCAACTATTTGCGTAACTAAAAGTACCGTTGATTTTCATCTAATGAATATCGTTAAGAAGCTTGGTTGTAGGAATAAATTCCAGGCAATCGCTAAAGCAGCATTACTTGGTTATATAGAATAGTATCAATTAGAAATTTTCAGGTTATTATATCTTTTACTTTATAAAACAATCTATATATTATTACTACAATCATATCGATGGTGGTTATAGATAACGACTTGAATGGATTAAAGAGTGAGTTTGAACAAATATTTGACGATTTCACTATTGTTGGTTTTATTGTCACAATTGTGAATAGGGATCAGGAGTGATTTTATCTGACAAAATTGAAATAATATTTGTTTAAAACTGGAAAACACATTCAATCAAACACTCTTCTCTTTGGGCAGAATTGTAATATTACAGTTCTGCTTGTTCTTTGCTTAATTTTCGGTATAGATTCAAGATCCAATAAAGGGCAAACATCAAATTCTGTTCATGAAAAACTCGATATGATAAAATGCCCAACGAATTATTTAAATAAATACGGACCTATTTGCTCGTAGAATAATGATGTTGCACTTACTATGCGAAACCAAGTTCCATTATTATATAAGTTGGTGTTAGTTAGAGATATTTAGGTAAAATTAATAAAGTAGAAAATAAAAATACTGGAAAACTATTTTAATAATTTTCCAGTAGGAAATGACAGTATACAAATGTTTAGCTATTAGTTACTTTTCACTTCAATATATGGATCGTATCGATAATAACCCAGGAGCTTTGTACCGTCATAAGCGGCAAAAAACCATGTATATCGTTCCACACCGGTTTTATAGGCTGTTGCTTGAAAATAACTATCTTGAGATTCAACAAAAATTGGTTTAGGTTCATCCTCATCTGCGTTTACCCCTGACGGGATCATTGGGATTTTTTTACCTTTAGGGTTATGTGACCATATTTGTGATGGAATAGAGATAATATCCTCTTCTGGATTAAGCTTTTTGAATTTATACAATATAATAGTATAGTCGAAATTATTAGATACAGTTGTAGCTCTCCATCTTATGTTGGCATTAATAGGAACAATGACACGGGCACCAGATGAACTACTAACTACCAGTCCATACTCTGGAGTATAACTTGCTATATAGACATACTGCTTGATTGTTGTTGGGTTTTTAGGATCCAGAGAGCTTTTAATCTGACTATCATTAATATATTCAACAATTGAATCAACATCGATAACAAAAGTAACATCAGCGGTAACAGAGCTCCTGGCTTCAATAGTATGATCTTTATCTTGAATGATCTCACTCATTATAACACCTCTTTACATACGTAAATTATCTGTTGGAAATTGTAAGATTATTTTGATTGCTAGTTATTATTTTAATAATTTTCTTTTTTTTTAATAATTAACTATTAAGGCCGAAACATCCACTGGTATAAATCATAGTTTATACGGGAGAATTACTGGTATATTTATCAGGGATTGTGTTATATAGTTAAATTTTTAAGTTAACTTGTTGTTATAAAAACAAAAGATAATCTTTAGATTAATATGTTGGGTAATTATTTAAATAGTTTCATATGAATATATTATAATTATATATGTTTCTTTGCCAGATTATTAAAATTTCAATTATATTGATATGGTTTATCTTGTTTACGGGTAGTACAAGTACATTGTAACTTATCAGATACTTTGCTTCTGCATAACAGTAAGTGATTATTTTCCATTGAGTAAAAGTTTTGCTACTATAATAAATACAGGGATTCACTATCAATATTCTTAATTTTTAAGAGGACATTGAATGAATATTTATCGGCCATATACCTTACCCTATAAATTTCACGAATTAGACGTAGATGCTCATTTTGTGGCTGAAATTTGTGAAATTATTAATAAAATTTCGGGATTTAGTTTGTTCTCTCTTATATTAAAGTCACGCTTTCCTATATCTAACCGTGAAGTGTATTTATTTAATAACTATAATGAATCTTGGAGAACCATTTATATAGAAAAGAAGTATTGGATGATTGATCCCGTTCTAAATTTCCGACCTGTTCCACCTTCTTTTTCAAAAGTATGGGACTTAGATTTTTTTTCAGAATCTAATGGGCAAAAACTCTGGTATGTGAGTCAGAAACATGGGTTTCGCTCTGGGATCACCTTTGGGCTTCCTGCATTTTCAGGAACTTACGGAATATTTTCTGTTGCGGGGAAAGATGGGCATATTGATAACGAAACAATGTATAAATGCAGTGGAGAAATTTTAGGAGTATATATTAGGATAATAAGGTATTTGACATCAAACGCAAAATATTTGCAATCGCTCTATATAGATAAAACTTCATTTTCAAAGAGAGAATTAGAAATACTAAGATATACCGCAGATGGGATGATATCAAGTGAAATTGCAGCAACCATTTGTGTAACGAAAGGTACAGTTGATTTTCACCTAATGAATATTGTTAAGAAGCTTGGCTGTAGAAACAAATTTCAGGCGATAGCTAAAGCTATATTACTTGGTTATATATAATTAATATCAATTTGAAATTATCAGATGTTTATATTTTTTACTTCATAAATTAATTTGAAATATTAATATTATTACGCAAATGAATTGATAGGAGAATTTTAACAGAAAATGACTTTTTACCTCCGTATCTTTATTAGTACTATTGTAAATAGGAGTTGGAAAGATTTTCCCTGACGAGATAAAAATGATATTTATTAAAAATATAAAAACATTTTCAGCTAAATGTACTTCTCCCTGGGCGGAATTGTAATATTACGATTCCGCCTGTTCTCTGCTTAATATATGTATGATGGGGTTGTTAATGACAGTTCAAGTCGTTGTAATGCGCCTGTTAAGCCAACAAACGGTAAATGTCAGACTTTATTCTGTAATTTTTATTGATGATGGGTAATTTTACCCAATGATCCGTGGTGCTATTTATTAAACAATATTTAGCAATACCCGTTAAAGTCATTATGTTGGGGATGAGGACTTCCCTCAGCAGTCATGATGTTATTATGCTTCACAAACTGTTATCGGGCCGCAAGTTCAGTCGGTAAAAGATGAGCTTGATGCATTAATTTAAAGGAAGAAAATAATGTTTGATTTTGATACCCTGGTTAATCGCCGCGGTACTTGGTGTATTCAATGGGACTATGTTGGAGATCTTTTTGGTGCTGACGATCTTCTCCCTTTTACTATTGCTGATATGGATTTTGCCACTGCACCCTGTGTTATTCAGGCATTACAGAAACGTGTGGATCATGGCATATTAGGTTATAGCAGCTGGCAGAATGAAGAATTTCTTGGTGCTATACGTTATTGGTATCAACAACAGTTTAATTGTGAAATCAATACAAATTGGATGGTTTATGGCCCTTCTGTGATGTATATGGTTTCACAGTTAATCCGAATTTGGTCTAAACCCGGTGAAGGTATTGTTGTCCATACTCCTGCTTACAATAACTTTTATAAAATTATTCAAGAAAACCAGCGGCAACTACTTTCTTCCCCGTTTGAGAAACAAGGCAATGATTGGGTGTGTGATATGGATCAACTTGAAGCCTTGTTATCTCAACCGGAAACAAAAATATTATTGCTGTGCAGTCCGCATAATCCAACTGGCAAAGTCTGGAGTTATTCTGAACTTAAAACTATGTCTGAATTATGTAAGCGTTATAATATCAGTGTCATCAGTGATGAAATTCATATGGATATATTCAGGGGAGAAACGAAACATATTCCCTGGAGTGAAGTTGCTACGACTCATTGGGCACTAATCACTTCGGCATCTAAGACATTTAATCTTACTGCGCTGACGGGGGCTTATGGTTTCATTCATGATGATCATAGTCGTGCGGCATATTCCCATCAATTAATGCAGTGTGATGGATTATATTCTCCTGCTATTTTCTCGATATCAGCCCATATTGCGGCTTACCGGGAAGGGCAACCATGGCTTGATGCACTACGCGATTACCTGAGTGGTAACTTGAATTATATTGCTGAGGAGCTGAATGCAGCATTTCCACAACTGAACTGGCAGCCACCGCAGGCGACTTATTTGGCCTGGATAGACCTGCGTAATCTGCATATTGACGATGATAAGTTGCAGCAGGTACTTGTTCATGAAGAGAAAGTTGCCATTATGCCGGGTAGAATTTATGGTGAAGCTGGTAATGGTTTCCTGCGTTTTAATGCAGGATGCCCTCGTAGTAAAGTTGAATTGGGTATCCAAAAATTGATCTCAGCATTGAAAAAGCTTTGCTGATAATGATTAATTCTGGCAAGTAAACTGTTTCTATTACATTGCCGGTCAGCGGATAGACAAATAATGGCTGGGTTCTATAATTAACGGAGCTCAGCATTTTTTAATCTTGTTGGTAATAAATTTAATCAATCAAAAGATAATGAAAGAGAAAATTTTTATAATAATTATCTGAAAGAGATTCATAATGTTTTCAATTTAAAAAGATGATTCAGATAAATAACTATAGGACATAATGAAGGAAAAAACATCACGACCAATCTGATAATCATTATATCCTATATTTCCACAATATCTTTCATATCAGGAAAATGCCAGACTGATCAGTCAATTATCAACTTTCGGTAATGGCCCCAATTTCACACCTTCTGGATAGTATTTCCAGCCATCACGAATACGGATGTTTTCATCCCAAGGCAGTTTATATTCACCGTTTGCCAGATCGCGCACCCAGGTCAAATAATTAGCTCTTTCTCCGCCGGGTTTACCAACATAACCTCGACAACCGAGATTAAAAATACTGTTCTCTAGCGCCCAGTTCTCACGGGCCTTATCTGCCAGACGCGGGAACAATTCGGCGGTAACAATTTCCCAAGGGTTGCGTTGCCCTTGCTGGATAATGTTACCGTCATAATTACAAATTGTACCTTCACCAAAATAATAAAAAACCTCATCATAGCCTGCCAGATTAACCGATATGGTATACATTAAATTCTGCCAGGCATTAGTACGGTTGGTCCAGATCCACTGGTCGTTGACTTGAGTAGAATAACCGGAAATACGGATAAAAACGTTACAGCCTTTATAGGCAGCTTCGCGCGCCAGCTCAGGAAACATACCATCATGACAAATACACACTGCGAGTTTTGCACCTTTTGGCCCCTCACAGACCGGCATACCCAGATTGCCTGGCATCCAAGGTTCAATTGGCACCCAAGGCTGCAACTTGCGGTAATGTAGCGCAATCTCACCGCTGTTATTAATAATGATCGCTGTGTTATAAGGTGGCTGTGATGGATCTTCATTATACTCCATTAACGAAAACACGCCCCAGATATCGTTGCGAATACAAGCTTGGCGAAAACTATCCACTTCTGGACTGCCCAGTGATAACAACATTTCATCATAGGTCCAGATTTTAGTATTCAACCCCTGAGCAGAATATTCAGGAAATACAATTAAATCCAGATCAGGATAACCGGCTTTAGTTGAATCTATCGTTTTACAGATTTGCTGCACCTGAACCTGAATATCTTCAGGTTTCTTAATCACAGGAACAGGATATTGAATAGCCGCAATTAATAATGCTTCATCCCACGCGCTTACACTCCCGGTACTGCCCATAATAGACCTCTGAATAAATAGTAATGATTAAGATTGAATGGCAAGTTTCATCGTTATACAGGCAAATAGAGTGTGGTTTATCTTTATCCGCCGTTAAGCGATTTTACTAATGCATAATAGCGCCTCTTTTGATCACCAAAATGCGATCTGCAACATCAAATAAAAAGATTAATTACTTTGTAGTAAAAAATACTTTTACTCACATTAGTATGAGTTTGCCTTGGTTGAGCCACTGATGAGAGTAAATGGACTAGCCGGTTGAGTGGGAGCATGTGGAAAGATGGGGGAAAAATTCATGCACAATGTCAGCATGTAGTTGGTTATGCTGACCTGGGGATAGTTTGATTTTCTGTCCGTTGGGGAACTCGCGCAATACTTCAAGAATGGGCTGGTTCAATGAATAGTTGTTATCCTTACTGTTGGTTGCTCTGGATAAATCGTCTCGGTTGCGATCTATAATGCGAGCTTGTGCATTGCTCCAGGCATCTGTTGGTTTAATATTTGCTAAGGCAAGCAAAACCCATGCTGAGCGGTTGTTATATTGCTATTTTGGCAACCCAAGTGTTTTGAGTAATAATTGCGTTCACTTGTGTACTGCCGGATATGCACTGAAAATACTTATCCAGTAAGGTTGAATTAAATAGCAATGCCAATCCATATGCCTCGGCTTGGCTGAGAGGGTCTTCATTATGACCAATGTATTTTAGGTGGTTTTCCAGAGCAATCAGATTGCTATTGATGGTATCTGGGCTGTGTACTCCACCCACTAATCGACGTTTTTCATTTTTTGAACTAAAACGCTTCAATATGACATAGGGTTGATTTTTCGAGGTATGCTTTGTTCTACTACGGGCCCGGTGGAAATAAAATATCCATTATCCTGAAAGTAGCTGCTTCAATCCGTTAAGATCCTTGTTTTTTAATAATTCCCAGTATTCTTTATAGGCAGAAATAAGAGACAGTTGATAGAGTTCTGGTAATGAACTTATAACATTATTTTCTTTTGAAAACTGATATGAATTTACCCAGTTCCATACAGGGTAGTCATTCTTTATATCAAATCTCTTTTACAATACATAACTTCGTTAATGTTTTTATTGAAGTATCATCATTAATATGATTCTGTTGATAAAATGAATATATCTCTTTGACAAACTCGTTCATTTCCCGATATTTCTCATGAAGAAATTAACAATGTTGCACTTATTATGTGAATCTGCCATGCAATATATGCTATATATCTCATCTCCACATATATCACCATCACCAAAATTACTCAAAAACCATTTATAATCATCAGGTAATGTTAGTGATAATGCTTTTTCTGTTTTATTTGTCCATTCAGGAGAGGGTGCGTCATCGGCACTTTCCATATTTAATAGATCGGGATGTTCCGAGAATAAATCTATTAATTTATCTCTGTTCATTTAAAATCTCCAGCTCTATTGATCCAATACTGTTCTCGCCATTTATTAAATGTAGCTCGATCTATTCCTGAAGGAATCGTATTAGGATTTATATGAATTGCTTTGTGATTAACTTCATGGAATGTTTGGCTCATTTCAGCAATAGGACCGTTTTGAGTTTGTAACATATGATGTAAGTTTACAGCTTTTCCATCATGTCCAACAGGGGCATCTACCTGATGCCATTCGTTCAATATTAGTTCCTCGAATCACTTTTCCTTTATCTCACCATGCCGACATATGTTGAGGATCAAACAGATCATCTCTTTGATATACCTTATTCTCTTTAAATGTAATCGGGTCTGATGACCAATATTTTCTCTTTTGACTATAGGGCGGCCGGGGCACCGTTGATAAACACGGTTTCACTGCCCTGGGTAATCAGGGGTGGCGCCAGGTGTTTAGTGCAGCCAGCGGTATCGACGGTGGCCCGTGCTGCGGCTTTCCCTTCAATAAACACATTGGGGGAGCCGGTCAGCAGGACCCCACTGGGCGGGTCGATACTGTCCACCATTTACTGAGGCTGTCAAATAACCGGCGATAAAGCGTTTGATATCCATCTGCTCGGATAATATTCTTTGACGTGAGGATTTTTTTTTTCAAATCGTTATTAATGGTTAATGATTTTCGATTAAATGCCATTAACTCTCCTTCTGAAAAGCGGCATTTATTGAGTTAAATCTGCCTTGATATAAGATATTTAATATTTAGGTATTCGTACTTTTAAATGATTAAGTAGGTTAGGTAAATGTAAAATAAAGGGAAGATAGAATCGCTGATAAATGGATTAAACTGGACAGAGTAAACAAAGTGGATCCTGCCATGAGTTTTATGATAGAACAGTATTAAACCTGTGATTAAAATTCATTTTTTTAACTGATATTTTTAATCGGTATAAAATTTTAACCATCGTTTTTATCACTTTTAATCCCGGATTTTTGTTAAGTTTAATCATCATCGGATTATGTTTAACGAATGTTAATTATATTCACTTTATCTTTACTGATGCTGTTAAATAACCGACGATAAAGCGTTTGAATACCATCTGTTCGGATAATATTCTTTTACGTGCATATTTTCCAACTTGCTATTAATGGTTAATGATTTTCGATTAGATGCTATTAACTTTCCTTCTGAAAAGCGGAATTTATTGCGTTTAATCCACTTTGATATAAGAGATTTAATACTTCGGTATTCGCGCTTTTAAATGATTATAGCAGGTCAGGTAAATGTAAAATAAAGGGAGGATAGGATCACTGATAAATAAATTAAACCGGTCAGGCTAAAAAAGTGGGATCCCGCCCTGCGTTTTATAATGGGCAGGGTTTAACCTGTGTAAAAATCATTGTTTTAATTGATGGTGTTAATCGGTATGAAGTTTTAACCGTCATTTTTACCCCTTTCAATGTAATGCTCCGGTGAACTCACCTTGTCTTTCCCTTCTGACCCCTGCACGCTACCGCTTCCTTATCTTCACTTGGAGACTGACACCATGAGCCGTAGCCGATATACCCCGGAGCAAAAACAACACCCTGTGACCCAATGGCGGCACAGTGACCTGACCCGCAAACAGTATTGTGAACAGCATCAGCTGAGTTTTTCCTCTTTCCGCGACTGGATTGCAGACAGTAACAAAATGCGCCAACCTCTCAGCCAGACACTGCCCGCCATCTTGCCGGTTTCTCTCCAGCCTGACGACGCGCGCACCGTCACCCTGCATACCCCAGACGGTTATGCCATCGCCTGTCCATTGACGCTGTTGCCTGAAGTGATGCGGGTACTGACCCGATGCTGAAACCGCAACAGCTCTTTCTGGTGCGCGAGCCCGTCGACATGCGCCGGGGCATTGATGCCCTGACCCAATACCTCGAAGGATTGAATTTACGCTGGCAGGACGAAGCCGCTTTTGTTTTCTGCAACAAGGCTCGCTCCCGTCTCAAGGTGTTGCGCTGGGACCGACACGGCGTCTGGTTGTGTACCCGCCGTCTGCACCGGGCCCATTTTGTCTGGCCGAAGCAGGGCGAGCGCAGCTGGGTGATGACGCCCGCCCAGTTTGACTGGCTCATCCGCGGCATTCACTGGCAACAGGTCGAGGGGGATGACCTGTCCGGCTGGCGAAGCTAAGTTCCGCTACCCCGGTCACACTTTTACCGGATAACAGCGGGGCATTATCCGGTACACTGGCGGCATGACGCTCAATGACCCCGGGCAATTTCGGGCGCGGGCCCTGGTGCTGCTTCAGCAACAACACGACTATATTCGCCAGCTGGAAGAGGCCCTGAAACAGGCGCAACGCTGGCGTTTCGGCGCGCGCAGCGAAACCCTGCCTGCCGGTCCCAAACGCAGTCAGTTTGAGGAAGATGCGGAGACCGATATCGCGGTGCTGGAAACCCAGCTGTCACGCCTGCATATCAAGGAAAACGCGCCCGCGTCTCATCCTAAACGTCAACCTTTGCCGGCGACATTACCCCGTGAAGATATCCGGTTGGCGCCGGAGACGGAGAGCTGCCCGGATTGCGGTCATGCCCTGCGTTTTTTGCGCGATGAAATCAGTGAACGGCTGGAATATCGCCCCGCGACATTTGTTGTCCGGCGTTATGTCTGTCCGCAGTACAGCTGTGCAGCCTGCCAGCGAATTCATGCCAAAGCCCAGCCCGCCCGTCTTATCGAAAAGGGCCTTCCGGAGCCGGGGTTGCTGGCTCAGGTGGTGGTCGCTAAATATCGTGACCCCCTGCCGCTCTACCGTCAGCAGTCCATCTATGCCCGCAGTACCCTGCCGGACTGGGTGGGGCAGGTGGCTGTGCAACCGCTGGCCGATGCGCTGAAGCAGACGCTGCTGACGTCCCCGGTGCTGCATGCCGATGAGACCCCGTTGCCGATACTGGCGCCGGGAAAAGGCCAGACCCAGCGGGCTTACCTGTGGACGTATGCCACCGGCCCCGATACCCCGCCGGCAGTGGTGTACTATGAGCTGCATCCCGGCCGCAGTGGCCGTTATGCACAGGGGTTCCTGGACGGATGGGCCGGTGGCTACCTTGTCACGGATGACTACGCCGGTTACAACGCGCTGCATGCCCGGGCGGATATCACCGAAGCGGGTTGCTGGGCTCACGCCCGCCGCAAATTTTTTGACCAATACCAGGCCAGCGGTAATCCGACGGCCAAACAGGTGTTGGAGGGCATTCGTGACCTGTACAAGCTGGAGCGAAAAATCAAACACCGGCCCCCGGATAAACGGCGTCAGTGGCGACAGCGTTATGCCCGGCCGTGGCTGAAGGAGTTTCGAACCTGGTTGCTGACGATTCAGGCCAAAACGGCCCCCAACTCCGGGTTACGCAAAGCGATAGACTATACGCTGAAGCGCTGGTCGGCCCTTGTGTGTTATCTGGATGACGGCCGGGTGCCGATAGACAACAACCGGGCGGAGAATGCGGTCCGGGGTGTGGCGCTCGGCCGCAAGAACTGGCTTTTTGCGGGTTCGCTAGCAGCGGGGCAACGGGCCGCTATGATAATGAGCCTGTTGGAAACCGCCAAAGCCAACGGACATGAGCCCTGGGTCTGGTTGCGTGATGTCCTTACCCTGTTGCCTGCCTGGCCGAATAATCCCTTCAGTTAACATCCCATTTTGTGGTTATCTGACAACGCAAGGTGAGTTCACCGGAGTATTACGAAGCACTGGCCTTGGCCCAACTGGTTAAGCGGCTGTGCTGGTCTGAGATACGGGCTTGCGCGGTGAATGACGAGGAAGCATATCAGATCAAAGATGCCCTCGGTAAGCTCCAGTCGGCGCTGGCTTACCGAGGGTATGCGCCAAGGTAGATCATAATAAGGCCGGAAGATCACTTAGGAGCTTCCGGCCTTATTAATATGTTTTAGGCTAAATTAGAGAACCCAAAATCTATATATCCCTCAGAGCTAATAACAAAGCACCATTTTTTATTTTCATCAAAAAAATAATGATGTTGCGGCACATTATTAATAACAAGTAAAAAAATAGCATGGAATTGCTCTGGATTCATAGCGATTGCAAAGTCTAAAGATGAATCATTTATATAATAAATCGTTTTACTGCTAGATATAACCTTATTAAGAGAGTGATTTTCAACAAATTTATTCATTAACAGTTCCAAATCATCATCTTTCGTATATAAACAACTTTGATGATTATTGGTTTTTGACCAGTCTATCTTAGAGCCTTTCCATTCAAAAGAATCTGATAAAGAGTCGGCTATTTCTTCCCAATCATCTATTATTACTGGAGGATTAGGTTGTTGATTGATTTCATTTCTAATTTCTTCATCAAGAGTCATGAGCCTCTCCACGGTTTTGATGGAAGATCAAATAGCTTTTGCAGTTTAGTGACTGTTTTCTCAGTAGCATCAAAAAGGAAATGTTCACCTTTTTCTTTTCCACTAAAGACATTAATATGGGCACCGCTTCTTTCATCATATTCAATTCTAAAACCTGTTTTTCCATCAGCGGTAGTCATTCCTACAGGCTGGTTCTTTGTAGAACCAAACTTACCAGTGTTCACTTTCTCTGCTTTAAATTCTCTATCTGTAAGCCAATTTAATGCCTTATTTCTAGGGGCTGTTGACGTTTTGAGAGGAATTACGGAACAGCATGATGATGGGGTATAATTGCTTTCGCCAAAAAACGACTCTACCTCACCATCATGCCAAGAACTATGTTAACAGATGAAGTATGGAAT
>NZ_PUJV01000016.1:0-96861 GCF_011189495.1 Photorhabdus stackebrandtii | reverse complement strand
GATGAAATGTACACCTACATTGAAAATAACAGCATGATGATCCCGAATTATGGTGAAATGTACCGCTATGGTGAACCCATTTCCTCTTCATTTGTTGAATCGACGATCAATGAAGTGATTGCCAAACGGATGGTGAAAAAGCAGCAGATGCAATGGAGCCAGCAAGGTGCGCATGACTTACTCCAGACCCACACAGCTGTACTTAAGCATGGGTATCCGGGCATAAAATTAGGTGACGAAACGGAGCATTCTTGGACAGAAAAGATTGCTGCATAAGTGTCCCACAGATTTTTATGGTCTCAACCTCAATGGGCTGGTTTTACGGCTTCAAATGACATTTGATTGTGAACCCCTTGGGTGAAATTTTAGCGCTTAAAGTGACCCCCGGTAATGTGGACGACCGGGAACCTGTTCGTGAATTATCACAAGAATTAATGGGTGCCCTTTACGGCGACAAAGGTTATCTCAGCAAGGAACTGGCAGACGATTTAGCCCAAAACGGTATCACTTTCATCACGAAAAGACGCCGTAACATGAAAGCACAGGCACAAGCGGAGTGGGATAGGATAGTGTTATTAAAGCGTTTTATTATCGAAACCATTAATGGTCAATTGAAACTCATTTCTCAAATAGAGCATTCTCGCCACCGAAGTATAAAAGGATTTCAATTGACTGTTTTATGTGGATTGATTGCTTATTGCATTAAAGAAAAGAAACCGTCACCAAAGATTTTCTACTCAGAAGACGATTTCCCGGTGGCGGCTAAAACGGAATTCGGGTTAAGAAGGAAAAGAACGCCATGAGTTCACCGAAAGCAAAACAAAATAAAGGCTCTCGGTGCCAGTCCAAATTATCCACAGAAAAACTAACTCAGTCTAAAGAAGTGGCTCTAAGCCTGGTTGCCAACCAGCGATTGGCCATTTTCTGGAGGAGTGCTTGGCCTTTTTATTTTAACCTGCCTGGGTGCTCTTCATGTAGTCTATCCAGTCAAGCCTGTGGTGACCGACGGGTCTGCTCAACTCCCCCTAACCCCCACTTCTGGTGCAAAAATTAATCACGACAATGCATTCGAAAAAGTCTAGCCAAATGTTCTCCCGCAGGAGTCAGCTTTGTATCTCTTCGTTGAACAAGACAAAAAGTTGCAAACGGCAGCCGCTCTTTAAGGTTTAAAACCACAAATTGCTGATTAAACAGAGTCTCATTAACCACATCCACAGCCACAATAGTCACAAAGTCACTTTCGGCAACTAAACTCATGCAAGCCATCAAGGTTTCACACGTCACACTAAAGACAGGTGGATTATCCAGAGATGAGAACATCTCAAATAACCTGCGATAGTAGGTGTCTTTCGGTGTTGGCATGGTCCAGTCACAATCAACTAATTCGCCTAAAGAGGTTGCATTCACTTTTGGATGCCCTTTTCGTACAATCACTTTGTACTCTTTTTCCATCAGTTTTTCGAAGCTAAATTCTGCATCCAAACTACCGGGATAATAGGTGTTTACGGTAAAATTCAGTTCACCTTGTCTGAGCTGAGGTAACATAGCCAATAACTGTCCCTCAACAACTCTTAACTTCACGGTGGGATAATCGCGGTGAAATTGTGTAATCACCTTCGGCATAATCGTACGTGCAATACTGCCAGCCACACCAATATTGACGACACCACCGCTCAAGCCAACGCGTTGCTGAATATCTTCCTGTGCGATTCGAAGCTCCTCAAGTATCAAACTGGCGCGTTGTAAAAAACTTTTTCCACACTCTGTCAAATGAATACCCTGGTTACTGCGTATAAATAATTTTGCACCGAGTGAATCTTCCAGTTCGCGAATCGATTTAGTTAAAGCCGGTTGCGAGAGTAACAGAAACCGACTGGCCGCTCTGATACTGCCATGGTGGTAAATTTCAACAAAAGCGCGCAGTTGATTGAGTTTTATTGGTGTCGCCATTTTTTTCTTGCGATAACTTTTAATTATATAGATAAAGATAATTGTATCTTACTTTAACAGAATTCATTGTATACATTAAAAATCAGTAATAAAAAAACCGGGCTGTATTTAAAGTTCAACAAAAATATTTTTTAATTATTAAAATAATAAAGTTAAAAAATAAACCAATTTAATTAAAATCAAACAAAATCAATATTGGTAAAATAAACCAAATATATTCTATTCTCCGCGATAACTAAAAGAGATAATTATTATGAACACTTCATTAAACGAATCTATTCAGCAAATTGCTGGACAATTACAAAACTGGCGTCGCGATTTCCACCATTTTGCTGAATCAGGCTGGTTCGAATTCAGAACAGCAACGATTGTGGCAGATGAACTGTACCGTTTGGGGTACAGCCTGAAAATAGGAAAAGACGTTATCAAGGCTGATGCACGAATGGGCTTACCTTCAGAACAGGCATTACAGGCGCAAGAACAGCGTGCTATTAAACAAGGCGCTCTGACTGAATGGCTACCCCATTTTTCAGGCGGGTTTACCGGCATTGTCGCGACACTCGATACAGGAAAACCTGGACCAACATTGGCTTTTCGGGTTGATATGGATGCGCTTGACCTGAATGAGGAACAAACTCACGTACACCGCCCTCACGCTGAAGGCTTTTCCTCTTGTAATACACATATGATGCATGCTTGTGGTCATGATGGTCACACAGCGATCGGATTAGGACTCGCTCGTATATTGAAAAAATATGAAAGCCAGCTAACCGGAAAAATCAAACTGATTTTTCAGCCTGCGGAAGAAGGAACTCGTGGCGCAAAATCAATGGTTGAAGCAGGCGTTGTCGATGATGTTGATTTCTTTATCGCTATCCATATCGGCACTGGTGTACCTCAAGGAGAATTGGTCTGTGGTAGTAATAATTTTCTTGCTACCACAAAAATCGATGTCACTTATCGGGGTGTTGCCTCCCATTCTGGTGCAAAACCAGAAGCGGGAAAAAATGCCCTGTTAGCCGCCGCTCAGGCAACTTTAGGACTGTATGCTATTTCTCACCACAGCGAAGGTAGTTCACGCATTAACGTCGGCGTGCTACAGGCAGGCATTGGCCGTAACGTTATTCCTGACTACGCATTAATGAAAGTGGAAACGCGTGGTGAAACTAATGAGATCAATGCATTTGTCTACCATCAAGCCCTCAATATTATTGAAGGTGCTGCAAAAATGCAGGGGGTTGAATATGAAATACAGTTAATGGGAGCCGCTCAAAGCAGCCAACCTAGCCCTGTATGGGTCGATTTCATTTATCAACAGACTCAACAATATATCCCAGAGCTTTCATCTGTTGTCAAAAGCCGCCAGCAAGCTGCGGGATCGGAGGACGCGACCTATTTTATGGAACGCGTCAAATCGAATGGTGGTCAAGCCACCTACCTTATTTTCGGTACAGCACTCAGTGCAGGTCATCATAATGAACAGTTTGACTTTGATGAAAACGTGATGACAACCGCAGTGAAAACATTAGCCACTATCGCTTTTAACCTACCTGATTTCGGAGTTCATCACCATGAATAATTCGTTGACTGAATTCATCCATGAATATATTGATCAACACCAAAGTGATTTTATTCACCTTAGCGATAATATTTGGGAACACCCAGAAACCCGCTTTGAAGAAACCTTTTCTGCGGAGCTACTTGCAAATGCGTTAGAGAATGAAGGGTTTATTGTTCAGCGTGGGGTAGGCAATATTGAGACCGCGTTTATCGCCAGTTACGGTAGTGGACACCCTGTGATTTCTTTACTTGGTGAGTATGATGCACTGGCTGGTTTAAGCCAAAAAGCAGGCTGTTGTGAATCTAATCCTGTGGTTAAAAATGGTAACGGCCACGGGTGTGGACATAATTTACTGGGGACGGCTGCACTCGCTGCGGCATTTGCAGTGAAAGCCTGGCTGCAAAAAAATCAACGGCCTGGAACTGTGCGGTTTTACGGTTGCCCCGGTGAAGAAGGGGGTTCCGGCAAAACATTTATGGTCCGGGAAGGTCTTTTTGATGATGTTGATGCAGCAATTACATGGCATCCTGAATCATTCAGTAGTGCATTTAATGTCCAGTCTCTGGCAAATATCCAAACAGCATTTCATTTTAAAGGGATTGCTTCACACGCAGCCAATTCCCCTCATCTAGGTAGAAGTGCTTTAGATGCCGTCAGTCTGATGAATGTGGGTGTTCAATTCCTTCGTGAACATATCATTCAGGAAGCCCGAATTCATTATGCAGTGACTAATACGGGTGGTGTGTCACCTAACGTTGTACAAGCTGATGCCGAAGTTTTATACCTTGTTCGCGCCCCACAACTGGATCAGGCTCAAGATATTTACCAACGAGTCATTGATATCGCTAAAGGTGCCGCCTTAATGACCGGCACGCAATTGAATATTCGCCTTGATAAGGCGTGTTCAAACTATATTCCTAACCGCACGATGGAAAGAGTGATGTATCAGTATATTCAAGCCTTTGGTATTCCTGAATATACTGATGAGGAACGCCAATTCGCCGAAAAAATCCATCAAACACTGACAAAAGATGATTTACGAAATGCCAAACTCAATGCAGCGCGAACAGCGGGCGAAGAGGGTAAACGCTGGAGTGAACGACAAGGGGAAAAAGCACTAACAGATGAAGTCTTACCCTATATAGAATCGCAAGAGTTGATGTATGGCTCTACCGATGTCGGTGATGTGAGTTGGGTAACACCCACAGCGCAATGCTTCAGCCCCTGCTTTGCCTTTGGCACACCACTGCATACTTGGCAATTAGTCGCACAAGGGCGTTCATCCATTGCTCACAAAGGGATGTGTCTTGCCGGGAAAATTATGGCCGCCACCGCACTTAAATTATTAATAGACCCTGCTCTGTTAGCAGAGATTCAATCGGAGTTCAAACACCAACGGGATCAGCATCCCTATCGGTGTCCTATTCCGCCCGATATTAAACCATCACCTTTGAAATAACTTTGCTCCGATAAATACTGACTTGCTTACAGCGGCAAGCCAGCACTCAGTCATTGACATAATCAAAAATAATAACGACAGCAAACACAAAGGAAAAAACCATGAGTGAAACAACTATCCCTGTAAATAAGAGCCCAGGACGTATTCTTGGCTGGATCGAAAAAGTTGGAAATAAAATTCCAAATCCTTTTATTTTATTTATCTATTTAATCGCTGTTTTAATGATAGCGACGGCTATTTTGTCTTGGTTTGATTTGGCCGTAAAAAACCCTACAAATGGAGAGCTCATCAGAGTTAAAAACTTACTTAGCGCTGAAGGATTACAGTGGATCCTGCCTAATATCGTTAAAAATTTCAGTAATTTCACACCACTTGGCGCAATATTAGCGCTGGTCATTGGTGCAGGGCTTGCAGAAAAAGTCGGTCTGTTACAAACCCTGATGTATAAAATGGCGTCTGGTATTAATAAACGTTACGCCAGCTATATGGTGCTATTTATCGCCTTTTTTAGCCATATCTCTTCGGATGCCGCACTCGTTGTCATGCCGCCATTAGGCGCACTAATTTTTATTGCGGTTGGTCGCCATCCCGTTGCTGGCCTACTGGCCGCTATTGCTGGCGTCGGTTCAGGATTTACGGCAAACCTATTGATTGTCACTACCGATGTTCTTTTATCTGGTATCAGTACTGAAGCGGCTAAAATACTTGATCCCAACTTACACGTCAGTGTCATCGATAACTGGTATTTTATGGCAGCATCAGTGATTGTACTGACGATTGTAGGCGCTATCTTAACAGATAAGTTTGTTGAGCCACGCCTTCCTACATGGGAAGGAAGTCGCAATGAGAAGTTAGCAAAGCTCACGCCACAACAAAATCGCGGGCTGCTAATGAGCGGTCTATCTGCACTAATCTTCATCGGGATTGTTGCATTGCTCGTTGTTCCTGAAAATGCACTACTGCGTGATCCACAAACTGGCTCAATTATTCCATCGCCCTTCATAAAAGGGATCGTGCCAGTCATTATTTTGTTTTTCTTCGTGGTTTCGATTACGTATGGCGTTTCCACAAAACAGATAAAAAAATCTAATGATATTCCTGATTTGCTCGTTGACCCCATGAAAAACATGGCAGGCTTCATTATAATGGTCTTCCCTCTGGCTCAATTTGTTGCCTTCTTTAACTGGAGCAACATGGGCAAATTTATGGCGATAGGGCTAACCGATATGCTAGAAGCCTTGGGTATGACAGGTGTTCCTGCCTTCATCGGATTAATGTTTTTATCTGCCTTTTTGTGTATGTTCATCGCAAGTGGCTCTGCCATCTGGTCGATTCTGGCCCCTATTTTTGTGCCAATGTTTGTCCTGCTTGGCTTTCACCCTGCCTTTGCACAAATCATCTTCCGTATTTCTGATTCCGCAGTATTACCTTTAGCACCGATGTCCCCTTTTCTGCCGCTTTTCTTGGGGTTTCTTCAACGTTACTATAAGAGTGCTCAACTAGGCACCTATTACACGTTAGTATTACCTTATCCGCTGGTGTTTTTTGCCGTCTGGATATTGCTGCTTATAGGTTGGTATTTTGCTGGATTGCCCATTGGGCCAGGTATTTACCCAACATTATTGTAACCTTCATCAAGGAGCCAGGCTGGTAATCAAGTGAAAGCGTTATTAAATACGCTTTCTATGCCTGAACCCAACAGGGCGGCAAAATGGAATTTGAAATGTATGATTAAGAATAATCTTGATCTGAGACTACTCATACTGCGGAAACCATAGCAATATTATAGCTTCTGATTATGAGAGAATTCCCTATAGAACAAATCGCTGTTCTTGCTGACTGCTGAAATATTTTTCTTTTTATATTCAATAATTATTGAAGGTCACAGATGAGTCAAATTACCCCTCAGTTAACAAATATGTGGGCTAGAAGTCATGAATCATGGTTTGTAAAAGATAAGAGACTTCGTTTTATATATGCAAATAAAGCATTTATTAAACTAAGTAAGTTACCTGAACACTTTGATGTCACAGGATATACTGCTAAAGAATTACCTACACCGTTTAATCATCTTGTTCACTTTTTTGAAGAACATGACCGTAAGGTATTACAAACTATGCAACGAGTATCATCTATTGGAGCTCATCTTCAAAACGACGGCCAACAACTTAATCCCTATTTTTGCGAAAAATACCCGTTAATAGATGAAAAGAATCACTGTGTTGGCATAATTTGTCATATTAAAGAAATAAATCATTTTTCAGTCCATCATTATATTAAACACCATACGTTTATTCCTGTTAAGCTTAGCCCCCCTAATAATATATTGACAAAAAAAGAATGGACAGTAATCTTTTTATTCTGCCGCGGCATCAGTAATCAATGTATTGCTCGTGAAATGAAAGTTTCATGCCGTACTGTGGAAAAGTACTTCCAAGATATCTATGAGAAATTATCAATCGGAACAATTATTGAATTGAAACTATTTTGCGAAAAAAATAATTATAATCTCTATATTCCACCAAAATACGTTAAATCTATGAACTATTTTTTTCTGGATTAAGAATGATCCCTGCGCTCTATTATCAGGAATAAACCTCAAATGTCCGCCCGGAAGATCAGGCGAGCGGGACACCCGTCACCGCCACCTGACAACCTCAGCCGGTATGCAACCCGCGATAGGCCACAATAATTTATTCGTCAAAAAACACGATGATTTTATTCTATTTATAAAAGATAATATTATATCATAATGAAATTTTTCACTGTATTGACTTATAATCATAGTGATACTTTCATATGTAAACCAATTTCACTGTCCATCCGATTGTTCACAAATAATATTTTTGCGCAAAATTTCATCGAACCTTTTTAATTATGCAGATATCTATGCAATACCAATCTTGCCTGCTCGCATGTATTATATGGGCATGATATGCTTATGTATTCTGGTAAGAGCCATGAATAACTATTTGTAGGTAAAATTTATAGGTAAACAATATTGAATAAAAAAGAAGATGTAAAGCCAAAACCGATTTTTTTCTCAAATTTGCGAGAAACGACTCAATGACAAATTCGTACGAAGAAAAAACCACTAAAAAAGGTAAAAAAAGTAATAAGCCAGATCGCGTGATTATTGACGATAGGATCACCCATTTCGGTCAGCGTTTACGTGAAGCAAACTCATATAAATTAGACAATAGTCACGCGCACTATTTGTGCTCATTTTTGCCATTTCCAATAAGCTTTCTACTTCCAATTGTGTCAGATGTTTTCGTTGTCCCATTCGATATCCTTAACACCTCCCCGAAAACGGCAGGGAAAATAATTATTATATAGAAGAAAAAGCTGCGCTAAGTGTAGCGCTTAGCACAGCCAAATTAGGAAAATTAAGTGGTAATAATTATGATAGTATATCTAACTTAAGGTCACTTCTGATTATAATAAGATAAATCGCCATTTTTAAACGTAAAAACTACTGAAATTGAATTTTTGCTTTTCCTACCAACAAAATAGAAAATGATTTCCAATTAATTGTATTGAACGGTAGAATAACGTCCAAACATTTTTCATAATGATGGACAATCTTATCAGTAAGATTTAATATAAATTCGATAAAATGAATCTATATTTTATGACCTCTGCTCATCCAGTCGAGATAGTTTATAGCGAACTCACAAACATCATGAACCCGGCACTGGCACGAATGGATGATAGAAGCGGGTTTTTTCCTGGCCGCCCTGATACGTTTCGCCGGTCATCCCCGTCTGGGGGGACATCACCATCACAACTGCGGACTGGTTGAAACAGAATGGGATGTTGAAAAATGGAACGAAGGGGATATATCACCACGTGTTGTTGGGTGCATTGTTCTCAGCCAAAACGGTGTAAAAATCAATGGTGAGGAATTAGAAAAATGGAACAATGCTAAAACGCCAGATTTCACGGTATATTAATCAAGCATTTTAAAAAAAACAGGTGTTTCCCCTGCGTGCGGGGGTCCACTAAAGCACTTGGAACGGTTTAAATTCCCCGCCAAGCTTGCAACTGAAACTCATACCCGCAGTCCTGGCAACGAATTTTCGGATTATCCGGGCAGACGACGATAAATCCCACGGCATCCACCTTCGAAGACTGACAGCGAAGACAGTGAACCCCTTGTCTTCCCAGGGTAAACCCCGCCATATACCGTGGGTACTCCTCTACATCCAGGTGAGAAAAAGCTTGCGGATACCAATCAGGCAGCGACAAAGCGTCAACAATATTGTTCATAGATAACAAAAATCCTTACAGTTCATTGATTAATTGCTAACAGACTGCATAAGCAGTGCATAACGATGGAGTAATTGATTAAAACGGGTGTTAATTTGCTGACACAAGGCCGGGGAGACCGTGCCACTTTTTTGTTGTTCGGCCAGTTGGCGCAATAATTCTTCCAATGGCGGTGTCCTCGCCAACGGTTGCTGAATGCCAAATACCATCGATTTCAATTGAGAACCGGTGAGATAACGACCCCGTTTTTCATCCAAAGTGTCGAGTCGTTCAGTCAGTTGTTGCAGACGCGATTGAGCCAGGTGGTAATTTTCCAGTTCAGAGACAGGTAACGCCGTGGCTTCACGTTGCTGTTGCCATTGTTTCACCATCGCTTTCACCGTTTGGCTGGCCGGCCATAATGTTCGCAGTTGGTGTAATAGCTGCGCCCCATACGTCAATCGCCACAACACAGGCAAGGCATCCAAACCGGCCAGTTGCGCCCGGCTGGCCGCCAGCGTTTTTTCCTGCAACTGATTCAACAACACGGCGTTGTCCGGGTGGCGTAACTCGGCAAGTTGCACGGGAAGCAAGGTCTGCGGCAAAGGCTGCGTGGTCATTTGCAATGCCTGCGCCAGCGGCGGCGCTTGTCGCAGACCGTTCCCCCACCAAACACCGGTCACTGCCAGCGCGCACAACGCGATACCCGCGACAAAACCGTGCCAGACTTTCCAGCGGGGCACAGGTAATGCCCGGACTACATTGCCTTGGGGATGTACACCAGAGACAGTTTCACGCACGACATATATCCGTTGTGGCCGCCGGGGTTCTGTCGGCGTCAAAATAGCATTGCCCCCAGCTTGGACGGAAGAGACCGAGACAACAGGCATCATCCCCGTTTCCGGCTTCAGACGCTCTAAGCGCTGAGCACTGTTGTGAAGCCACACGCGGAGGCTGTCGAGTTGACTCACCTGTTTCAGTTCCAAACGTTGCAACCCTTCACACAACTGTTCAAGGGTCTTTTCTGCACGATAAATCAGCGGCAGGTCGATAGAAGAAACAACACAGGTTCGCAATATCTGCTGTAACCGTGCAACCATCCGGGCCAATATCTCAACCCGGACATGTGTCGATTGAGGCCAGAATTGCGGCCATTGATGGGCCACCAACCCCTCAATCAGAGCCAATCCTTCATGCATACCCGCTAATCCGGCACGTTGTGCCCGGGCCAATGTGTACCAGGCGGCACTTTGCAGTTCTACCCCGTTGACCTGAAACAGCGTCAAACAAAGCTGTTCCACTTTAGCCCAGTCAATGTCGGGCCGGGCCGGATGATTCAGTTTGCTTATTTCGTCTTTCAGCGCACTGAATTCAGGCTGCGTACGGGGATCATCCCCGATATAGACCATGTTTTCAGTCATCACTTTTCCCTCAAGTTTGTTGCTAAAGTCAGCGTGATTAACGCGGCGGGACAACAGAACGCGTCGGTAAAATAGAGCCCCCACCGCCGATTAATCTATCCGTCCTTGCTGGCGCAGATGACGGATCAAGACTTTCCCTTCCGGGACAAATTCCGTGCTAAAACGCACCAGCCCCACCCCTTTCAGTTCGGCGTTGATGTCATAACACAAATGCGCCGGCTCAATCTCCGGCAATAACGTGACACTGACCTGCTTCAAGCGGGGTTCATAAGTCAACAGCGTGTGTTCAATCGTCGCAATCAAGCGCTGTGACGACGCGGGTAATCCTTGCAGGATAGTGCTGAGATCAGGCAGGCCGTAATCCGGCAGATGGGTCAGCGAACCCGCCCGGCAATTGAGGATACGCTGCATATTGTCCAGTACCGACAAAATCACCTGATTTTCTTCACTGACCTGATGCACATCCAAACCGCCGCTAAAGCTGCTGAAAAGACGTTCATACAGGGAAGGCTTGTTGGTTTTCTTTTTCATACACTCACTCCTTTTCCGGCAACAACGTCAGGCCACCGGCATGCAACTCAATGGTGCGGGGTTTATCCGGCAACAATTCATTGCGCCTGATGATGGTGCGCCAAGTCGCCCCGGCTAAATCGGGACTTCGGAACAGCCCCACCACCGCCACATATTTTGCCTGCGCCGCCATCGGCATATTAAGAGAAGCCTGGCCGCCCGGTTTGACCACCACTTCCCGGCTCGCCAGACAATCGGCGCTGAGTACACGGTCGCCGTTATCCAACACATCCGCATAATCCGCCTTTGCTATCACGTTGTTATCCCGCAACTGATAGACCCGGATCAACGCAGGGACGGACAAGGCAACACTTTCCCCATCCTCCGTGTTGACCGCAGCCCGGGGCGTAAAATCCAGCCGCAATGTTTTCACCTGTCGATGAAAAAGGGACTGGGTGACGGATACCGTGCCCTCCGTTACCGTCTGCGTCAGCCCACAGCCGGTCAGCAGTAAGGTGATTGCCGCTATCATCGGCACCGTTTTATAAAAAGGGGTAGTTAACATAGTGTCCTCCTGTGTTTTGATGATTGTCCGACGGTATCCCCTGATAATCCCCCAGACTCACCGTCATCTTGTCAGGTATTGCCACCTGATTTTCTTCATTCTTCAACCCTAACACCCCGGTCAGCCCCAGTTGAACAGGCTGCCCGCCCGGCAGCCAGCCACGCGCCTCCTCCGGGCAATCCGTATGCAGCGCCAGCAATAACTGACTGTTGATATCCGTACCGCTCCTGCCCAGCACGGTACGTTGCGACAGAGAAATCCGCTGCGTATCTGAAAAACCGGCCGGTTGCAGCAGATGAATCCGCCGCGGGCAGGATGGCGTTACCACGACACGGGTCTGCGGCGCCAGCAACGTCACCAGCGCCGATACCCCTTCCGCCGTCCGGGTCGGCAGACGCATGACACTGAGCAGCTCTAGAAAACGGGATGCCGGCGTGCTAATCTGCTGCTGGCTGCCCGGGATGCCTAAGCCAATCAGCCCCAGCAAACACTGCGATGTCCTGTCGCTTCCCCCGGCGGCAAACGTCGCCGGGTAGGAATATTTACGCCAGATACGGTAATACTGGGTCATCATCCGGTGGTTAAACATATCCAGAAAGGCTTCTGTGGCTTCATGCCCTTCCCGGTGCTGAGCGATATCGTTCAGGTAAACAGTCGGCAACGGCGAATCCACCCCGTACAGCCCCATAAAGGTGGTTCTGACTGTCGGGGGGCGATCCGGGTATTCGCGGTCCGCTTCCATCGCTTTCAGTTCACCGATAGGGAACCCCATCCCCGGATGGGGCCGGAAACGTATCACGTCATCGGCGGGATTATCCGTACTGCCCAGTGGTGGCCGGTCAGGGACTGTGCGCTCAATGACCTGACAGAATTGATAGAAATTAAGCGACGAAATATCGGCCTTCAATATGGACATCAGCCGGGAATGCACTGACTGTGTTTCTCTTGCCATAACAAACGTTCCCCTGTGGGTTGTAAGATCAGCGTGAGCCGGTTAAACAGATGGATATCGGTATACAAGGCAAAAAAGCGACTGAGCATCTCGCCGAACAGACAGATATCCCCGGTCCCTGAGAAGCCATCACTGTCCAGCGTGACTTCAATATGCACCCCCCGTTGCAGACACCCCTGCTCAAACCGCTCGATCAGCGAATGTTTTACCGCCACAATGGCCGCCAGACGGCGATAGTTCATCTCGTCATCGGTCCAGTCATACAGGGCCAGCGTGCCGCGCAACACTTCCGGGTTATCCATCAAACTGAGGAAATGGGAGCCGAGATGACTGAGTACCCGCCAGTGAAAACGATCCCGGTTTGGCGGATAACACGGCAATGTTGGTTCACACAGATTCCGCACGGTCAGTCCGGCCAAAGACGAAAAGACAGCCGTATCCAGCAACGTCTCCTGCAATGCCCGGCGGGGCAGTTGGCCGTTAGTGCCCGTCAGGGTGAGTGACAGATTTTCTTCTTCACGCGATTCATCATTATCAACCGCCTCCCCACCCAGGATAAGCCAGGTGTCATACAAACCTGACGGCCCCCGTTTCACCCGGGTATGGTAATAACGCTCCGGCGCGTCATGGCGCAACATGCCACCTTTGTGGCGAAAACTACTGAAGGGCACATACAACCGGTGCTCACTGCGTTTCGAGGACACCACCGCATCCACCGAATAAATCTCGATATGCCCGTCCTGAAGGCGCATCGGACGCAGCAAATACTCGGTTTTCAGCGGTGACAGCCGCAGCGGGTCAGATTCCAGCGGAAACAGATTAATCACCGGGGTGCAATGCAAACGGATATGCGCCGCCGAAAACGGCAATTCACAAGGCCAGCTTTCACTCAACACCACATCCAGTTCAAACCACGGCGTTCCCGCAGGGATAGTCAGCTTTTCCAGCCCACAAAGCGCGACAAACATAAATTTCTCGCGGAAGGTAAAATACTCCAGCAGCAGTTGATAACCACTGAACGCACTGTTCCCTTTCGGCCACAGCCTTTCTTCATCATCAAATCCCTGCGGTGAGAATACGCCGTCAAACGACTGACGATCAGGCTGGCCGGGCAGACGCAAATAAAGCTGTTGCGTCTGAAGTGTCAATGCCCGATGTAACGCACAGGCCAGCGGGCTGTCCGCACTCAGATACAGCGGCAAACGACTCAAATCAATTTGACGCCAGTCCACCAAGGTTCCACACTCAAACCGCAAGCGAATGACGGAACGGCCATCCGGTTCAGCCTTAAGGGCGGCGTCAGTCAACACCATAGGCAGTAACTGAACCGCCTGGGTGGTGGTATAGCGACACCGGGTCTGTTGTGGGCCGATTGGTTGCGAAAGCACCTCAAAGCCCTTTTTCACCTGCACCGGATTTTTCAGCTGTGCCCAATCGGCGCCCAGTTCAACAATGGACAGTGAAGGGATCGTGCGCAGGTAATGCGGCCACAGCAAACTGACCAACCCTTCCGTCAACTCTGGTAAGTCATCATCCAGCTTCTCGCGCAGGCGTCCCATCAGAAAGGCAAAACCTTCAAACAGACGCTCCACATAAGGGTCACGTGTGCCGACTCTATCCAGATTGAGCATGGCCGCCCGGTCAGGATAGGCTTTTGCAAACTCTTTGCCTGCTTCACGCAGGTAACGCATTTCTGCCTCGTAGTAGCGCAGGATTAAATCATCCATAGGATTGTCCTCAAATAAAGGGGTCAGAATAAATACCGTGACGAGGGTAAAACGGGTCGAACAGGGATAAGATTGTCATGCCGCGTTACAGGGCAATCAGCCACACAACACCGCCGCCCTGACCGGATCAATCGCCACCAATCCGGCCAGCAATGTTTCCCTGCGTTGTGCCGTCAGCGCTTTATCCTGCTCGCCCCGCTGCGCTTTCATCCGCAGCAACTTAAGTTGCCGGGCTTTCACCTCAAACATCAGCGCCGGTTCCCAATCACTCAGACCCAACGGTTCGTCGGTGTCCAGCTCCGCAAGCAGATGCAACGCCATCTCATTTTTGCCGTACTGCTCTGCCACCCGCGCCATCAACAAGCGCAGGAGCCAGCGGGGACGCACCCCCATGATCCCCGGCAATTGCCCCAGCCAACGCAATGCAGCCTCAATACCTTCACTGTCCGCCAGTTGTAACGCCTCCGCTTCCAGCGCCAGGATGTCATTCTCACCCTGTGCCGGAGGGGCGTCCGGTAACCCGTGGTCCTGGGCCGCCATCACGTCCCGCGCTATCCACTGACCGGTCACCTCATCCGCAAACGGTGTGCCGTCGTTATAAGCTAAATTCTCCAGCCCCGGCAGGCGCCCAAGCAGGATGCTCAGATCCTGTTTCACAATATCCGCCCAACTTTCATCAGGATGGCCCAATTTGCTTAATGCCTGACAGAGATACCACTGTAAATCGAGCCAAAAGTGGTTAACCCCTTCCGCAAACATCCGGTCAACCTGCTCCAACAATTCAAGCCAACTTTGTTGCCGGTAGAGCCGTTTCAACTGCGTCCGGTATTCAGTACGAGGCGACACCAAACGGGTCAGTCCGGTGGCATCCTGTGGCGGTAACTGATGGACGGTATCCCAACGCAGACTTTTCATCAGGCGATGACTGGATAACCACCCTTGCGGTTGATCACGCAGATAACGCGCCAGTTCACGCGCCTGTTCCAGCAAATCACGCCCGGACTGCACGGGCCGTACGACGGGTGACGGCCCGTCACCGTTCGCCGAAGCGGTCTGTGCGATAGTTTGCGGCACCACCGCGTCAACACCGCCCGATTGGGTCAGACGGTTTTCCAGTGGCCCCGCCAGCCCGGCGAGGGTTGGACGAGCCGCCTCGTCCCAGGTGGCAAACACGTGTTCCAGTAACGCCAGTGCGGCCAGCACGCGCTCAAAATCGGCGCGATTCACTTCCGGGTAGCGGGATAAACTGGCCTGAATTTTGCTCCCGACCAGCCACACTAGTGCGGCCTGACGGCTGGCTGCCCGATGGGGTAGCAAGGCTTCGCCAAAACGGTCCGCCAGCGCGGCTAACAACGTCAACCCCTCAGCCAGGCCGTTTTCACCCTCCTGATGCAGACGCGCCCAGACGTAATAGGTCACCACGCGCACATCTTTGCAGTGGGTCATCAGCAGTTTTTCCGCCAATTGACAGATAAGGGCCGTATCAATGCCACTGAGTTTATTGACCTCCTCACGCATGCGCTGAAAATCATCGTGATGAACCGGATCCTCCCCGGTCGGCGCCTCCGCGCTAATGGGCAACAACCACGTCGTCCATCGTTCGGTCTGCTCTCGGGCGAGGGCCAACACATCACGCTCACCCAGACAGGTTGTTATCAATCGTTGCAACATGATCCCTCCGTCAGGTCATCGTCATCGACCGGTGAGATGACCTAGTCATCACCCGGTGTCGTGTCAAAAATCTCTTTCGGCAGCGTAAATCCCCGCAGCTTCAACAACGCCAGCGGCCCACTGCCCATTTCCGTGCGCAATATCCAGGTCACCGGCAAACCGTCCGGCATAATAAATGTCAGCCGGTAACGGCTTTCATCCAACTTTTCTGCTTTCGCCTGCGCCAACCAGCGAATGAGCCCCCAGGTTCCCGGATAATCACCGAACAGCCTCGCACCCGCATTGACACTGGTCCAGGTCAGCATCACCCCCGGTTTATAGGTCTCACCCGGCCAGCGAAAACGCTGCCAACTTTCCATCTGGTTAAAGTAACGCAACTTCTGCCCGTCTATCGTCAGGTCGGTTTCCACCACATCCCGCGCCGCTCGCGCCCGCAGGTCAAACCGCAGTCCCTGACTACCGTCCGCAAACAGCACATCCGATAACTGACTGAGCTGATCCACCGCTTTCAGGAAACGCGGGTTAACATGCAACCCCTGACCGTTCACTCTGTCCGGCACCCAACGGTTGCCCTCTTTATGCAACACACCGCCTAACTGGCGCGTCAAAAACTGCTCAATGCGCCCGGTGTCCGGGCGAATAAACTGCCCCAACATCGGCAATGAAATATCACTCTCCCCACCGGCAAACGGGTAGCGACCGGCAAAGGCGGTATTCCAATTAGCCACTATCGCCGTCTGCCACTGTGCATTCAGGCTGGCCGCAGACGGTTTCAGTATCCCCTGCCACGCCTGGTTTAATGGCTGCACGAACATCGTCTGACCAAAACCGCGCCATTGGTCACCCAAACTGGCCGCCATCAGATTGCCATAGCCCTGCGTCTCCGTCAGGTCCGTGCTTTTGCCCTGAAACACCGTCTGTGCCAGCCTTCCTGCCATCTCCAACGGGTCATCACTGGCGGTCATCTGTTGCAGTTTCAGCCGCACCTGCGTGACCCGGGTCAGAAAGGTTTGCAGGTTGAGGTTGCTGTCCGCCGTTATTACATCCGATGCCTTATTTTTCCCCATCAACGCCAATAACGGACCGAAGGTGCTGTCCATCGGTCCGTTTACTTCGTCAGCCTGTTGGTCAATCACCGGCACCGATGTTTTATTCAACAACGCCTTAGCGGATTTCACCAGTGACGCCGATAACGCCGGGCCTTGCTGGCCGGTCTGCCCCTGGTACGCCACCGTATTCATCAACGCTATCAGCGGAGACTGGCGACCATCCGTCATCAGGATTAACTGGTCTGTCACCTCGGCCAGATTACGCGCTTTATTCCAGCGCAGGCTGTTGAGAAAATCCTGCCAGGCCCCGGCGAAATCGGTAAAGTAACGGGCGGTCAGGCGGGCTTTCAGCTCGGCCGGTGAAACCGCTGCCGAGACGGCCTGACGGTTATCACTCAGCACCCAGTCAATCGCTTCCTTGCGTGAGGCCACCGCGTTATCAATCGCTTTCTGTATCTGCCCTTCCCACGCCTGACGGGTAAACATCCCCGGCACCCCGCGCGGGGTGGTAAACAGCCGTTCCGCTTCGGTGTCGCCGGTCATTTGTCTTAAGGTCAGGTCGGCATAATCCTTCTCCACCGATTGCAGCATCTGCTGGTAGAGCGTGGCTTCCGCATTGTGCCGCCCCATCTGTTCCAGCAATATCCGGCGCACCTGACTGACCAACACCGTATCCGGCGTAATCCGCCATTCCGGATGGGCGGGCAGATTTTCCGCATAAAAATCCCATAAATCCGTTGCCGCACTCAACCACACGCCGGGGGCAATACCGGCCCGGTGGGGTTCATTTTCACTGAGGATACGGGTTAGAAACGCGGCATCCGCTTTCTGTGGGTAGGCCATCATCAGATACGCTTTGAGTTGATTGTGCGCGGCTTTCGCCCGGCGAGCCCGTTGCGGGCTGTCCGGGGGCAGATTCACCAGGGCGCTCAGTTTTTGGTGCAATATCGCCGCCGCCTTATCTCGTATCAGACGGTTATTCATCCGGGTGTAATACGGCAGCACTGCCGTCAATAGCGGCTGATTTTGATTCAAACCGAAACGCTGATACCAGGGGGCACCGTGTTCGGCCCGGTACTGCAACCGGCCCATTTCATTACGCAGAGCCTTAAACGCCATCAACTGGGCGTCGGACGCCTCAGGACGGGCTTGCAAATCAGTCACTGCCGCGTTGATCCCCGCTATCTGGTCGCGGTTGGTAAAAAAGGAAAGCACACTGCCCGCCCCCCACAATAAGGCCAGGGCCATCAGGCCGTGATAAACGTTGCGCTTCTGGATCCATCCAACCCGTCTGCCGTGCCGGTGCCGACTGTCAGCTAATACCCCCTGCCAGGCGGTATCGGGCAACCAGCTTTGCGGTCCTGCATCCGGGGTCGCTTCCAGCGGCAGACTGAACATCAGGCCACGCAACGACACGACCTGAGCGTACTCTGCCAGCCACGGCGTCAACACTTTGCGCCAGTGGTCAATGCCTTTTTTCTCCAGCGTGGAGGCCAGCCGATACAAAAAATCATGGGCATTCTCGGGCAACAGTTGCTGCATCCCCCGCTGGCGTATCGGGTCAATCAACTGTTGCAGCTGGGCCTCCACAATATCGGGGGTACAGCGTTCCGGCAAAAAGCACCCCACCGCCTGAGTCACCCGTCCTTCTTGTGACCAGAGACTGTGACACACCTGCCACAAATAGACAGGCGCCTGCCAGTGCAACTGCTGGGCCTGTTTCTGCAACATCCGTAAAGCGTTATCCATCCAGACCGGCTGGGCGCTTTGTTGTTCAGTCAGTGCCCAGACGATGCCATTAAGCGGACGGAAACGGCGCAAACGACGCAGGGCCGCCAGTTGTGCGGCATCGGGTTCAGTGTGTAAACTGCCGCCCCACAGCAGGAGTGTACGATGGCCCTCCAGCCAGTGTTGCGTCGTCAACCCCGGCACAATCGCCTCTACCTGCTCCGCCTCGCCCATCACCAGCAAGATACGGACTTTATACCCCCAGAACACCCCGTAACGACGGTGCAGGCGATCGCCTAAATCATTGAGTATCAAAGCGGATTGGCTGAGGCGAGTTTCAGCTTGTGCAGTCTCTGGCCGGAATGGTTGTTGCACTTTATTCTGCCGTATAAACTCCCATGCCGTGCTCCCCAATAAGCCTATCAGTATGGCTGGGAAAAACGTGGCATAGGCATACCACGCAAGGTTCAGTAACCCGTTGTCTGCAAGCAATGCCTGATTTAAATAAATCAGCAGAAAAAATATTCCGGCAAGACTCAGCGTAATAAAAACATATCCCCGAAGGCCATAGTGATGATCATGACTCGCGTTCATCGATGTAACTCCTTCGTCATTAAATAAAGTACAGCGTTACCCTCGGGTAATTGATTGATAATGATATGATCGCTATTTGTCAGGCCAGTGGCCTCCGTCAGCATGGCTGAGGTCAGAAACACAGACAGCGGCCCCGGTGGACCAAAAGTATGGTCGATTAAATGCACAGGATTTTCCGGGGCAAAATGGAATGGGCTATCACGGCCATCCATCATCAGTTCAGTCAGCACGTTTTGAGAAACCCCCGTCATCCAGAGGTGCTGCATACTGTTTTTGGCAATGCGGTTATACTCAAACAACATTCTGAAATCTTTCTTTATTTCCCCGGGTAATGATGGCAGCGCCCTTCCCATACCCGCCAGAACGTTTAACTTTTTCTGGGCGGCAAATGCCGTTGAGGAAAGTAACTGAGCAGACAAAAATTCGCTGTACACTTCTTTACCGCCTTTGGCAGGCCAGCACTGGCAGGCGATAACCAGTATCAGCCCCTCAAAAGCCGCTTTGTCGTACAATGACGTTATTACCTCCCTGCTCTCTATTTGAGTGGGAACCAAACTCCACTGTTGTTGCACACACTCTTGATGATGAGACAAATCCATTGAAGGGGCGCCAGCAAGATAAATGGTGCATAAAAGCGAGCGATACCCTGAACACTGTTGCTCAAACTTATCATCAACTTTCGCCAATAACTGCCGGATATCCGTTGATGGCACAAACAGCGCCCGTCCGGCATCGGGAAAAGCCGGAATATCTTTCGGTTTACCCAACAAGGGAGCTATGCCCTGCGGTTCTGGCGTCAGAATAAAGTTGCCGACCACCGCCAATTGCTTTCTGCTCCATTGCTGCCACTGGAAACGGGTTTCCGCACTGGCGGCTTCCCAGGCTTGCGCCGTAGTACAAAATCGCTCATAGCGGTTTAGTACCGCACCGAATAACAGCATCCAGCCGAAAAAGGCCGGTAAACTGCCATACAGTACGACCTGCAATAAATCGGGGGTTTCTCTCAGCACAAGCGCCATACCTGTGCCCACCGCCAGCATCAGCAATAAAATCATCCCCCACACCCCATAACGCACCGGCGCCACGACATGAAGACGGGGAATTTCAGGAATAGGCCAGCTCATGACGATGACTCAACTTGGTTATGAGGCATTGAACTCAATACTCGACACCCACACTGGCAGCGACAATAATGCACCACGACAGCGCGGCCATTTTCCTGAACGGTATTATCCCCCTCAATAATGGGATTAATACCGTGCCCATCTAGCGGACAATTAATGAGATCACCCACCAAAGCGGCCTGTTTACCGTCGAAATACATTGTTGAAGAAGCGGTGATCACTTTTCCACCTCGATCAGTGGCATCACCTAAACAAACAATACCAGACATTGTGATATCCTCTATTGATTATCGAAATAACCTTAAATAAACCATCAGATATCAGGAAATAATATTTCATCCCGAGATATCTCATTATTGACTTTAATCTTAAGGGCCCCATACCTTTAAAAACTGAATTAAAAGATAAATAAGCGGCCCACTCAATAACACCACTACAGGGATTAAGAACAGCAGGCCTTTGTATTTCTTTCGCTTAATGCATTGAACCGTCCGATAAATGACATAACCATCAATAATCATTATGATCGGCCAGGCATAATAGAAAAGAAGAAAAACACAGACTAATACCACATCCCAAAAATCAAATTTAATCACATTGAACCACCCATGAATGCATTATTAAAAATAACGACCTCTCACAGAGAGAATCCCCCCCATCGCCAATAACATCGGCAAACCCTTTTTTTACCCAATTTTCATCACCTGAGTCATTCTGATAACTGAATGTAAAATACCTATTGGTATTTTGGTGCCTTTATCCACCTTGATTAAGTTAACCCTTATATCCCTATAAAGGCTTTAATTTAAAACACATGTTATCGGGAATTAAAAGCACCGGGTCTGACTCTGACGGTCTGACTAATGGCATCCCAGAACGCCACTATTTCATTCTGGGTATAGGCTGTCGGTGTCTCTTCATCATTGACTACCGCCAAATTAAATACCGGTGTCCTTCTCCCTCCCGTTTTTTCATTGACCCGTAATGTAAACAGATAACGAGGATTATCATTGTTCGGTTGACGGCCCGACAGTAATAGCTCTTCAGTATCCTGCCCATTTATTTTCCGCGCCCCTTTGCGCAAAGCCTTCCCTCGGGACAACATGGCTTCAATTACGCCAAAGCGTTCCAGCATACTGTCTTTTTCACGGATATAATTATTAGTACTCATTCTAACATTCAGGTAATTATCCGGGTTCGCTTTATACAATAAGCCTATATCTTCTTTATCCTTTTTATTATCGGCAATAAATGCATGAGGAATACAGTTTCCGGCGGTAGTGGGTATTTCCGTCTCTTTACGTCCCTGTATACGGGATAATAAGTCTTTCAACTCGGCCAGTTTTGCTGGCACGGTATTGGTATAAACAGTCGGTTCAGTCTGCCTATCCTTGTCATAACGTGCCGCTGAACCATCCTTTGCTTTCATTTCCACTTTTATTGCCACGCCATTACTGTACAGATGGGCTTCCAATACCCGAACTACATCCGGGACACTTTGGTCCTCCATACGCTCGAAAATAATCCCCTTCATCCCCTGCGGTAAGCGGTAAATATTCTTTAGATAGGGCATATCAATGGGATATGACGTCTTCATCTGCCGTAACGCGTCTTCCCGTAATTGAATACGCTGTTCAAAGGCAGGCGGATAGAGCAGGCGGGTTTCTACCCGATTATCATTCACCCGAGCCGCCTCCACTGTGTTGTTGTAGTTGGCTGGCAGATCAACCAGATACCGACCAATACAACGGGTTTGTAAGTTTGCTAATAATTGATCCACAGCTAATTGTTCCTTTTGATTTAACACAGTATGTGGGGGATAGGGCTGTAACCAGTGCCACACCCCGTAAAACACCAGCACAAGCAGGCTGACAATTGCAATAACCAGTACTTTTTTTCTATTCATCAGGATAGGCCAGAGATGTTTGTTTAACAGATTGCGCTATTTTGATAATCGCTCGCAGGGTAAACCAGCGAGTATCTTCGGTGTTATCCGTTTTATAAGCGCCTTCATGATCAACTTCGACACCCAGTAACGAATGCAGGCCACTGGCAGCAAACTTGCCGCTTTCAACCGGCACAGTGCCATCGCCGGGCTGTTGCGGGTCTGCAATAGCAAAAGCTTTTAAATGACTATGATCATTGGGTTTGTTTGGTTCAGTGGAATACCCCACCATACGCGTCCCTGCAAAATGATTATTATACGGGTCGTATACCGGGCTATTAAATGCCAGCCCGGGGTCATCTCCCCGGTTAACCTGAGTACGCACTACCCAACGCACTACGCCATAAGAGCGGTATTTCATACTGTTACCATAAAAGGCATAGGTATTGCTGTGGTAGCGGCCATTTAATCCTTCGATAAAAGGCCGGACTTTTGTTGACAACGTATCATGATATTTATCCCAGTCTGCCTGCATTATCGCCGGGTTTTGTTTCTCATTAGCCGGGTTAATCAGACGTTCTTCGCATAACCCCCACCATTTATCACGCTGCAAATAGATTTCTTCATAAGGATCACGTTTCGGTAAGGTGTAGAGTGTCCTACCATCTTTAATTTGCAACCATCCGGTGCCATATCTCAGACCGGGCAATAACTGGAGTGGTCCCGGTGATTGCGCCATCACTGGAGTGAGCTGGGCACCATCTATACCAATCACCAGCCCAACAATGCCATTTTCACCTGCTTTCATCCGTTTATAAGCCATTGGCGAGCCATAGGTTGGCATTACTCCGTGGACAATACCCAGAATGTCGTTGCGTTTCCCCAGTACTTCTGAACAATGACGAGCGACCAATCCCCCCATTGAATGGGTCACCAAGATCACTTTCTCACAGGGCTGACCACGCCGTTTATAATCTTTCACAATTTTACCAATATAGTCAGCCAGATTTTTTGCCGACTCTACATTAGACTGAAGCCAGTTATACCCCATCGCATGGACTGGAAACTGATACTGATAACTCAGCTTAATCTCATTCAACGAGAGCTTTTCTTCCCCCATCTCAGCCTGTAGATCCATCAACTCCAGTTGCTGACGCAGTGTCTGCTTCCCCGTCTTATTCAACCGGTTGTGCAATAACTCATCCTGGTCATCCAGCGCCGCCTGAAGCCAGGACAGAAATTCACCGTAACTCATATAAGCTACCTGCCCCCAACCCCGCTCTTTCCGTGAGGGAAATTTAGGGCCCTCTTTATCGTTGTCATCCACCCTTCCCCGTGAATCAACTTCTGTATTCTCTGGATCAAGCAACTTTTTTCGCGTCTCTGCGCCATTTATCATCCAC
This sequence comes from Photorhabdus stackebrandtii, assembly GCF_011189495.1. Lineage (NCBI taxonomy): Bacteria > Pseudomonadati > Pseudomonadota > Gammaproteobacteria > Enterobacterales > Morganellaceae > Photorhabdus > Photorhabdus stackebrandtii. The sequence goes on along the minus strand of NZ_PUJV01000016.1, from coordinate 73,011 downwards.
TCCCACAGGCTTCCAAGGCCATCGACATTCCAGACTGAATCACCATTTTCTGCTTGTAAGTTACTCCCCATTACCCCCGGCAGAAAAATCACCGGGATAACCCGGTTTGGCACCTTATAGCAAATTGCCGTCAGGTTCTTTTCACTGGGCGCATTAACTAACGGGTAATACAACCTGCCATGCTCGTCATAAACAGGCTGAACAACCATTTTTTCTGATGAATCGGCCATCATTACTCCTTACCTTCTTTTAAATAGAACTTCATTGCTTCCACCCCTAATTGCTGCTGTTTGGTCACCTTACCATCCGAGCCGGTTGTCGAAGGCTGCTGACTATTGTCCTGATTGTGCAAAAGGCTGCTTTGATTGTTCACCGGTGAATCATCAAAAGGCCAGAGCACCTGCGGCGTGATAGAAAAATCCGTTGTCTCACGTTGGGAAGCCATCTGATTAAAACTCTGTCCACCAAATTTTTGCCACACCGCCGCCCGCTGGATAATGTTATTGGGCGCCCCACTTTCCACCTGCCCATTGCCAATACGGATATATCCCCCACCACAAGCCAATAAAATCTCCTCTTTGGCACTGATAATCACTTTGCCCTCATGGCTGCTCACCGTGATATCTTTCAGCGCTTCCAGCCCCATTGCATCACCCTGTGCCTGAATATCTATCCGGCCTCGGCTGGCAAACAGTTTGATCCCCAGTTTTTCGGCAAACAGGCTGATCATCCCTCCGGCAGCCACCGTGAATTTTTTCAGCACACTGAAATCGGTATTTTTCCCACTGGTGGCGATAATATTTTCCCCCGCGGAAAGCTGGAGACTTTTCGCCGTCGTCTGAGCGATACCCTCGGGTGCGGAAAGTAACAGTGCCGATTTTCTCAGTTCGGTTAACGTGTCACTCAGTAACGTTTTCTGTTGCTGCAAATCCGCTAATTCAGCTTTGGCGGTTTCAGCCGCACCCCGTAATGCTTCGGTTAACGCCTGCGCCTGTTGTAACTGACCGATTGCCGCCTGCATTGCCAACACGTCTCCCCCCGCGTTGGCCTGTTTATCCGCACTGATAAAACACGTCTCCCCCCGCGTTGGCCTGTTTATCCGCACTGATAAACAACCCCTTACCAGCCCGAATCGCGCCCCAGTCATCAGTACGCAGCTCAAAACCCTCGCCCCGTTTATCCGGGTGTGGTCGCTGACTGTCCACCAGATGCCCCAGATTGAGCTGGCTCTTACCGCCGTAGTCGGTACTGAGTTTGATATGCTCACGACCGCGTTCGTCATCCATCCGCAGTTTGTTATTCGCCGGGGTACGCAGGACATTGCGTTTGTAGTTGTACAGGGTGACGTGATCGGGGTGTTTCGAGTCGTGCAGCGCATGGGCGATATAAGGCCGATCCGGGTCGCCCCCTTCAAACGCGATCGCCACCTCCGTGCCTGCCAGCAACGGCCAGTGAAAACCGTAGGTGTCACCCGCGTAAGGGCGAGCTAAACGTACCCACAAGCTTTCCCCTCCCTGCGGCCATTCCGCCCGGTCAAAGTCAAACGCCACTTTATACAACCCGTCTTTATCAATATCCCCGTACGGGTCGTTCACTTCGGTGCTGCTGACCCTGGCCGGCAATGTGCCCGCTATCCGCGGTTTGGGGATGATTTCTGGCCGAAAACAGACGTTTTCCGCGTAGGGAATAGCGGTAAACGCCATTTCAAAACTTTTATCCCGGCGCGCACTGCTGCGAATACCGGTTATCACCGCGCCTTGACGGAAGGCTGCCGGGGCTTCGCCTTTGACTTTCAACTCCTGGCCCGGTAACAGCGTCGCGGAAGTCGTCAACCCCCGCAGTTGAGTGTGTCGATTCAGGTAACGTTCATGGTGCAGTCGGGAATAAAACACCCCGCTTTCCACTGCCGGATCCAGATCGTAACGGTTGCCCAGCACCCGGTAGTTATCCAGATAATGGTACGCTTCGCCATACAGGGTCTCATCGCCCCGCGTCACATCCACTTCGGCATCCATACCGTATTGCGGCAAGGCGTCACGGTAATCATAATCGCGGGTCATGACTTTCCCTTCCACCACCTGATGTGCGGTTTCCATGCCCCACACCGCATCTTCCTCCCCGTCGTGCATACCCGACGGATTGCGGGCCGGCATGTAGACATTAAACTGGTAGTAACGCTGATCGTCGTAAAACTCCACCACATCAATTTTCAGCCGGTCGTCCGCGGTCAGTTTGTACCAGATCCCCACTTCGGCCAGCAGTCGCTGTATAAAACGCAAGTCATCTTCACCGTATTGCATCACCTGCTCCCGCTTCGGGTAGGGGTACGCCAGGGTGAATAAGAAATCCTGCCCGCGAAAACCGTGACGTTCACGCAGGATTTTTTCCACGATTTCCGGTACCGACATCTTCTGATAAAGGGCGGATTGGTGACTTCTCGACAGCAGAACCAGCCGCGGCTCCAGGGTCACTTCATAACGGCTTTCATCCCGCGAGGTAGACAGCAGCTTAAACCCGCTGATCACGCCGTAGATCGTGCGCAACGGTGCCGGCGGTATCACCGGCATCCCCCGCATGCCCGGATTAATCGCGGGCGACGTCAGGGTAAATGAGGCGTCCCGCATCAACATCTGCGCCGGTTCGATATCCTTCACCGGGCTGGTGAATTCAATGGTGTAACGAAAAGGCCGGCTTAAAGACTCCTGCCCGTTAAACGCCACCACATCCAGTGGCGCGGTATTCTTCCACACGGTCAGTTTGTAGCGGCTGTGATCAAAGATGATCGCCGGGGTTGCGTTGTTCATGACGGGCTCTCCGTTTTCTCTGTTTCAGTAAATAGCAGGGTGATCTCGCCGGTTTCATCGGCACCCAATATCACCCCGGCCGGTTTAGGGTGATGGACCAAACGTTCCAGCAGCGCCTGTGATAACACCGGCAAGATTTGCTGGTTGAGCAGACTGTCGATATTGCGGGCACCGCTGTCCGGCAGCAGGCAGGCGCTGACCAGTGTGTCACAGAGGGCGTTTTCCACCTGACAGGTCAGGCCATAATGGGTATTGAGTCGCCGGGTCACCTGCCCCAGTTTGATGTCCACAATACGTCTGAGTGCCTCAGCCGGTAACGGGCGGTAAATCACCGTCTGAAAGCGGGCCAGCAAAGCGGGCTGGAAGTGATCCCGCAGCACAGGATGTAACAGCTCATGCAGCGCGGCATTCGGGGCGTCAGGTTGTTGCGTCAATAGCGCCATCAATTGATCACTGCCCAGATTCGACGTCATCACCATCACGGTATGACGAAAATCGATCTCCCGCCCTTCACCGTCACGCATAAAACCGCGATCAAATACCTGATAGAACAGGTTAAGCACGTCACGATGGGCTTTTTCCACTTCATCCAACAGCACCACGCTGTAAGGACGTTTACGGACCGCCTCGGTTAATACCCCGCCGTGCCCATAACCCACATAACCCGGTGGAGCCCCTTTCAACTGGGAAACCGTGTGCGGCTCCTGGTATTCCGACAAATTGAGGGTGATCAGTGAACGTTCCCCGCCAAACAGGCTATCCGCTAATGCCCGTGCGGTTTCAGTTTTCCCTACCCCACTTGGCCCAACCAACAGGAAAACCCCCAGTGGACCGTGTTCCGGCGTCAGACCCGTTTTAGCTGCCCGTAAACGTTGAGCAATGTCCCACAGCGCCGTCTCCTGACCTATCACCCGTTCGCCCAAATGCTGTTCCAAACGGAGCAAGCCCGTTTGTTCGTCTTTCAACACACTGCTTAACGGGACGCCCGTCCAGTCGGCCACCACGGTGGCAACCATGCGAACATCAACATGCAGTGAGAGCAGCGGTTCAGCTCCTTGTAACGCCGCCAAATCCGCCTTCAGTTCCGGCGTTTGAGGTGAATGTTGACGCTGCGCGAGAATACGCTCAGCCAGCGCCTTTTCCCGTTGATATTGTTCAGTCAGTTGAGCCGTCTGATCCGCCACCACTGCCCACCGGGCCGCGATGGCATCCAGACGGGTAACCTCTTCACCTGGCAACACATTTTGATCGGCTTCAATCGCCTGCCGTTCCATCGCCAGCGAATCCCGCTCGGTTTTTAACTGTGTCAGCGATACCGGTGAAGTCTCTAAGCTCATGCGCACCCGGGCACTGGCAGTGTCCAGCAGATCCACCGCTTTATCCGGCAGCTGACGCCCAGCCAGGTAACGACGGGAGAGTGTCACCGCCGCCTGTACCGCACTATCAAGAATATGGACACCGTGGTGGTGGGCATAACGCGCTTTCAGCCCGCGCAACATCAGGCAAGCGGTTTCATCATCCGGCTCATCAACGTTAATCCGCTGGAAACGGCGCTCCAGCGCGGCATCCTGTTCAAAATAGCGTTTGTACTCCGACCAGGTGGTCGCCGCGATAGTCCGCAATTCCCCCCGGGCTAACGCGGGTTTCAGTAAGTTAGCGGCGTCTGCGCCGCCTGCCTGATTACCGGCGCCAATCAAGGTGTGGGCTTCATCAATAAACAGTAAGATGGGGGTGGACGATTGCCGGACAGCGTCAATCACGTTTTTCAGCCGTTGCTCAAATTCGCCTTTCACCCCTGCGCCCGCCTGCAACAGGCCCAGATCCAGCGCCCGCACACTGACCGTTTTCAAGCTGGCCGGGACATCGCCTTCGGCAATCCGCAGCGCCAGTCCTTCCACCAACGCGGTTTTCCCCACACCCGGCTCGCCCACCAGGATCGGGTTGTTTTTACGCCGACGCGATAAAATGTCGATCATCTGGCGAATTTCATTATCACGACCAAAGACCGGATCAATGCCGCCTTCAGCGGCGCGGGCCGTGATATCCAGCGTGAATTTATCCAACACGTTTTGCAAAGCCGATGATAACGCGTGAGGATTGGACTCGGGGTTATCTGCGGCGGTCTCCGCTAGGTCAACAGCCGATCCTGACTCAGTCAAACGCGCCGTAACCGGTTTCTCCGGGCACTCGTCTGAGTGGTGATCCAACAGCGGGCGCAAGCGTTGCAGTTGCGTCACACTCAAACGGGGTAACAGCCACGCATCACTCGCCCACTCCCCGGCGAGCTGACCGCTCAGGCCCTGTAAAAGGTGCACGGAACGAATCGATTCATTGCCCGCTTCCTGCGTCGCCACCGCCCAGGCTATCTGTAATAGCTCACACAGCGGGGCCGATAATCGGGGACGTCGATGAATACGGTGGGGCAGGCCATTAATTCGCGTCAATAGCGACTGCCACAGCGCATTCATATCCCACGCATAATGCCGGGCAATCACCGTGATATCGCCCTCACCGCCTTCAAGCAGTTTGAGTAACCAGTGCTCTACGGTGATCTCCGCATGAACCCGTGTCTGGCATAAAGTGGCCGCTGCCGCCAGTGCCTGCGCACAATAGGGATTTAACCGGCGAAGTAAAATAGCTTGATTTTCCATGACAATTTGCCTCCATCTTGTTCCTCTGTGGTGACACCGGATACGCTACCGCCCATAGCCGTATACCGAGGCCCATAAGGTCATGATTCTTCATTATTTCGGGTGTTTTTGTCCCAGGTGGGGCCAACGGCCCCACCCGCCTATAAACGATAAAAAATAAAAAAACCGCGGACGTTACGCCGTCGAACGTTCACTCCAGGAATCGGAGTGAATGACGTTGCCGTCTTTGTAAGTCCAGGTGATTTTTTCGTAGCGGAACTCAACGCGTTCCAGATGGTTGTGCTTCTCTTTGGCCGGATCTTTGATGTCATGCATCAGCGGCGCCACTTTCACCACCTTCACGTTATCCAGTTTGGTGTTGAAATATTCTTTCTCCTGACCGGCATCATCAATTTTGTACCACTTGATTTCCGCCGATTTCAGGGTCTGACCGCTGGTGACCGCCTTATACAAATACGGGGTCGAGGCATCAACCTCTTTGGTGAACACCAGCGGCGCGTGCACGCGGGTCCCGGTCAGCTTGCCGGTATTGTTGTCGGTCGGGATATACAAATCATGTTCTAACGCCACAATTTCAATACTGCCTTCCCGGTCCTGAACATCCACAGACCCTTTGATGTCGGCACCGCCGTCATCTTTCAACCACAAATAAGCGGGGATCGCCATAAATTTACTCCTGTTGTTGTGTCAATGATGTCGCCGGTATCGGCGACGTTGTTGCTGAAACGCCCGGCACCGACTGCGGTCGCGGACAGGCGACTGCGTTCGGTATCAGACGGATTTCAACTCTGCGATTAGCGGCACGCCCTGCCGCGGTGGTATTCGTCGCGATCGGTCGTGTCGCCCCGTCGCCTTGTACGGTGAAGCAGGCAGGCGACAGCCCGCCAGTCTGTAATAGCCAGTCACGGACGGCTTCGGCCCGCGCCAGTGACAGTGCCTGGTTTTTCGCGGCATTACCGGTCGCATCGGTATAGCCGGTGATTAAAATTATCCAGCCCGGTTTAGCGCGGATATTGATCAACGCATTGATTAATACTGGGGTCGAGCCGGGTTTCAGTGTCGCCTGTCCCACATCAAACAGAGCCAGGCTATTCAGGCTGATCGTCTGCGGTAACGCAGTCGTCACCGGTTTTTTTTCCTGATGTTCAGGGTGGTAACCGGCAATTGCCGCCTGTAACGGCAGACGTAATCGCTCCCCCTGATACAGCCCCAATCCCAGACGCCACGGCACGCCGTTACGGTAATACTCTTCAAGACGACCGGCATCGTCCCGCAATACTGCCACCGCCTGCGCTTTGCCGCGCTCATCCGTCATAGCGACAGCGTGATAGTGCTGCCAGTCATCGTCCACCTGACGCAACCCTTGCCGGTTATGCCAGGCCGAACAGCCCAGCGCGGTCATCCCCGCCAGCATAAACAGCCCCAATGCCACCCTCAGAGCCCGTTGCCCAGCAGTCTGCCATGACTTCACGGGTAACAGAGGCAATACCGGGTCCGGGAAGGGCAATACCGGTACCCCGGTATCCGGTGAACTTACCGGGTCACCGGCCCTGTTGAGCGCCGTTTTGGTTTGCAACCACTGTTGCCAGAGATGACTAGTTAATCTCTGCGGTAATGCCGGGACAAAGGTCAGCGCCATCGCCTGAGGCGGACAAGGCGGCAAGTCATATTCAGGGGTCAGGCAAGCGGGTAGTACGCACGCCTGCATCCAGTCAGCCCAGCTGGTCAGCTCAACCCCACACTGAAAACGGGCGGCCTGTTCCGCCACGCTGCCCTCGCCTAACCAATCCGTCAGCGGTTGACCCGAGACGCCCTTGCGCCAGACCGTAACGGTGTTTTGACCTGCCTGCCACACAAACCACGGTGAATCAGGACGTTGGGACGCCCCGGCTAAGTAACCGGTCAGCACTAAAGGTAATGGGATACCTTGGCGGCGACGTACCTGAGAAAGCTGCCAGCGCAGTTCCCGCACCCAACCGGCCAGGGCTACCTCATCCCGGTACTGTTGCGGGTTGATGACGGCCATCACGCTCAATTGGCTGCCCCAGGCGGGCCGGGCAGCCAGCAGGCTTACCACCCCATCAGACAATGCGGTTCCTGATGGTAAGCATAACCAGTAGCCCTTCGGCGTCTGACGCCACCGTTCATCACCAAACAGGCTGTCTTGGACGTGACCACAAACCAGCACCACTGGGCGACGATCACTGTCCGGTGGCAGCGCTGCCGACAGGCTGGACAGGCTGTCAAGGTGTTTCCATCGCCGGGATCGCTCGGTATAACACAGTCCGACCAGCGTGAAGAGCAGGACAATAGCTCCACTCGCCCACCGACCCACCGGAGATAAGGGGAGCCAGACCAGACAGAGCAACAGCCCTAACCCGGCTGCCCATCCCCATAGCGCCCGTCGCAACATCACACTCATTGTGCCCACCCCGGCAGCAGCGTGATCAGATACTGCCCCAATCCCCACCAGACACCGGTCAGCACGATTATCGTCATGATCAGTGGACCGCCAATGGCACGCAGCCAGGCACAAGACGGTAAGGTTCTGACCAGCACAGGCGAGGGCTGAAAACTGTCGAAAGGTAAGATGTGTTGACTTAAGCGGGTTATCAGTTGTTCACGTATCAATGACGTGTCCTCCCGGTAATCCCCCTGGAATCCCAGCATCAACACCCGGTGAAAACAGGTCAGGACCGCCAGATCCGGGGCCGGTTCATTCAACACCGCGTTCATTCGCGCAAACAACTGGTCACCCGCCGCCGCAGAATCAAAAAAATGAGCCTGCAACGAGGCCACGCGCCAGGCCGCATAGCCCTCGTCCGGCGCCCGTTTTAAGACGGTTTCATCCAACAGCGCACACAAAGCATAACGGATGTGTCCCCTTGCGGCGTCACTGACACCGGCAGCAGACAGCGCCTCCTGCGTCTGTTCTATCTCGTCGATACAGTGTTGCCATACCATGCTCCCCTGATCCACTGGCACGCCCTGGCGCAGTTCAGTGACCAGTAAGTAGCTGTTTTGCAACAGGGCATCAATATCCAGTGGCGATTTTTTAGCGAGTAAGTGTGATCGATTCATGTCCTCAGCACCGCAAACAGTTCAAGTTGAATACCGTCCAGCACACTGGGCACGTAGAAGGCACAAGTACCTGCCTCCAGCATGGTTTTCGCGGACGGATGGGTCAGATCAAGGGCAAAATATTGGTTCTCCAACCGCAACGGGACCGCCGCTGGGACCTGGTTCAGTGCCACCAACGGGATACCGGTCAGCGCCCGGTTAATCATCTGGTTAACTTCATCCGGCGCCCCGGCTTTACATAACAACGGGAACCGGGTCTGCAACTGATGCGCCGGGATTGAAGCGCGAACCGAAAGATAAAAATCCGCCGCTTCACGTAAACGCGCATCATAGAGGGTGCCGATCCATTGCTGTTCCCCTAATTTCGTCAGCTCAATTGCTACCATCCGCGACGGCAGGCTGATTTCCAGTAACTCACTCAGCAAGTCAAACAGCGGCGGTAACACCGCCGTCAGGTTATCGTGCTGATAACGCGGAATCCCCCCCACGTCATGGTCCAGGGAAAAAGTCAGCAAACTGCCCGCCAGCCTGACCGCTTCACGATAAAACAGCGCCGGATGCACCTCCGCGTACGCCCGAAAATCACGCAGTACCGGCTCATAGCTGTTCAGCGCATTGAGCAGCCAAAACAACGAGACGTCCGCCACAGCAAAATCCGCCATCCGTTCGTTACTCTCACGGCGCATGCCCATCAACCGGGCCTGTTTGGCCCGCAACTGCGTCAGCAACCGATCGAGCCGGTCCATCAGCCCTGCATTCGCACTCAACCGCAGTAACGGCGGCACAAACTGTTCATCAAAAGCCCAGTTTCCCTGGGCGTCACGCACCAGACGGGCAACGGGACAGGTGAGATACTGGCTGTTTTCCATCCCATCAAAGCGCAGCGACACGGCATAACGGGCCACTGCCATGGACTCACTGCGGTCACTGAATTCATCCTGTACCGGCACCCACTCCTGTCGGTAACGCACCGGGCGGTCAGCCTGTTCATCGGGTTTAAGGCAATTCCCCCCATTGGCATACATGTGCGGCAAGGCCAGCAAGACGGTGACCTGTTGCGTACCTGCCGGCACAACCGTCGCCAGTTCCAGCACCGGGGGTAAGCGATCCGCCTGATCGGTATCAATCAGCGATCCGTCAGCAAAGCGCACACACAGGTGATCGGCTTTCAACTGCCCCAACGCCAGCATCGCTTTGTCAAACGTGGCGGTCAGCACGCCCCAGGGATGCAGCCCCCCAAGTCGGGCAACGCATTCATGGGTATACGCCTCCCAGCGGGCCTGTTGCTGAAACTGTTGGGGCGACAGGATAGTGCCCGTCACCCATAGCGGACGATCAATGTTCATGTTGTTACCCCTTGGCTTTCGGCATCTGAGAAACCAGGGACAGATTGACGTCCAGTCCTTCCACCTGAAAATGGGGCACTGCGTACAACCGGACCCGGAAGAAACCGGGGTTGTCGTCAATATCTTCAACAATGACGCGCGCTTCGCGCAACGGGTAAGAGGCCTGTAAATCGTCAGAAGGATCGGTCATTTCGGTCACCAATGTGTTGATCCAGTTGTTCAACTCAATTTCGAGCAGACGCCTGTCCTTGGTGGTGCCGATGTTCTCCCGCTGGATTAACTTCAAATAGTGGGAAATCCGTGACAGCAGAAAAATATAGGGCAGACGCGCATTGATACGGCTGTTGGCTGTGGCTTCATGCGTGTCGTACAACGCCGGTTTTTGCGCAGAGTTGGCTGAAAAGAAGCAGGCGTAATCGCGGTTTTTGTAGTACGAGAGCGGCATAAAACCCAGATTGGCAAATTCAAATTCGCGGGTTTCTGGGATCATCACTTCTGACGGAATTTTGACCTGATTACCGGTCCCCAGATCGTAGAGATGGATCGGTAAATCCGTGACCGCGCCTCCCGCCTTCGGCCCGCGGATCTGCACACACCAGCCATTGCTGACAAAGCTCCTGACCAGATTGGCGGCAAACGCAAACGCGGCGTTGGTCCACAAATATTTATCGTGATCCGGCCCGGCGACCTCTTCGACATAGTTAAACGTGCGTACCGGCACGGTATCCGGGCCATAGGGCAGACGCCCCAACACACGCGGCATCGTCAGACCGATATAGCGGGCATCATCACTGTCGCGGAACGCTTGCCACTTGATATATTCAGCGCGGTCAAAGTAGCTGCCGATGTCTTTAATCGCCGCCACTTCTTCCATGGTTTTTTTACCAAAAAAAGCCGGTCCGACAGCGCCAATGAAAGGCATATGCGCCGCAGCTGATACTTTGGCAATATTGCGCAACAAGGCAATATCCTGCGAGCCGGCATCAAATTCGTAATTGGCAATCACCGAGCCAATAGGTTCCCCGCCCGGCGTATCGTATTCCTGAATGTAAGTATGGTGATAAAAACCACTTTGGATAATTTCCGGCGCATCATCAAAATCCTGCCGTAAATCTTCCTTGGTCACATCCAGGACTTCGATGCTGACATTCTGACGAAAATCCGTCCGGTCAACCAAACATTTCAGGCCACGCCAGGCAGATTCGATTCGCTGGAATTCTGGATGATGCATCACCACATCCAACTGGCGGCTGATTTGGTGGTCCAGCTCACCGATATGGTGGTCCAACAAGGTTTTGTCCAGCCGCTCGACTTTTTGTGCTGAGGTTTTCAGCAGATTGAGAAAAACACGGACGGCGGCGGTCACCCGCTCATCCGCCGTGACATCAGCCAGCGCGTCACTATGTTGAAAGAATTCAATGTCGCTCAGCTGTTCGACTGGCTGTAAATGGATTTTCTCAAACAATGATTGATAGACACTACCCTCAGCGTAGGTCGTGGTGACCGCCGCCGCAGCGGCTTGTTCTTGCACAGTCATTTATTTCTCCTGACTTAAATACCGTTATCATCAGATAGTTTTTGGCGCTAATGCAGCCAGTTCAGCACGCAGTTCATCACTGAGGGCCTCGTCTTTGAGAATGCGCTCAAATTCACGGCGAAACGTGCTGTTGTCCAATAAATTGGATTTCAAATCGCGCAGTAAATTACGCATCGAAAGCAGCGCCCGCAGTTGGGGAATTTGGCGGGCCACGTGCTCAGGCTCGAAATCCTTTATTTGCTGGAAAGTGAGGGCGATATTTTCTTCGCCGCCATTTTCAGCCCGGGTATTTTGAACCGTCAGATTAACGGCGGGGCTGAATTCAGCCATCACGCTGTCAAAATTGTTTTTATTAATAGACACTTTTCCTCTTTCCGAGAGCGGACGCTGTTCCCGCCCATGACTGTAATCGCCCATCACCAATAATTTCAGCGGTAATTCAATTTTTTTCTGTGCACCGCCGGTGTGTAAATCTAATTTAATATTAATACGCGATTTGGGGATTTCGTTTTGAAAACTCTGGGCCATAATCGGCTCCTCAGCAATAAAAAAAACGCAAGGCATGAGGGTCACGCCCTATAAATTTCAGGAACAAAAAACGGATTCAGATATTTCAGAGCAGGCCGTTAACCGGGCAGTAAATAAGAGAACACCGACAAGATCCGCCGCAATAAATAAATGCCCTCACCGAGCAGATCATTTCCTAACCAGGGCGATTTTCTAAACAGTTTTATCTTAAATCAAGACATTTTTTATTCTATAGCACTTTTTGCACAAGACAAATCAGTCATAAAAACTGGCCTGCAACATAAAAAACATACAATATATAAACTAAACCTAAACATATTGGTGTTTTTTTAAAAAAATATTGTTTTTATTTCCACAAAGTGATAGCAAATTATCTGTTTAGTTATTATTAGGATAATTCAGCACAATATAGAACTGTTATATTTTTTAAATTTATACTATTTTTCAATTAATTAAATAATAAATAAACCGTGCTTGATTGGATTGATAAAAAAGAGAATGGTTATCAGTCAGGTTATGAGAATGAGAATAAACTCAATTAAGCAGCGTTATATCCATTATATTATGGGATAACACGCGGGTTAATTATAGCTTTTATAGGATAATAAGTATGAAAATGAAAAATCCCTATCCTGTGAGATAAAACAGAGATATTTTTTTTGCTATCTTGGGTGACATGAGAGTTATTGAAGAGGTTGTTCCTGAAAACGGGAACTGAAATATGAGGAAAATACTATTATTGATGATGGATGCGATGATGTATTTTCTGGTATTCCGTCTTTGCATTCATGTCCCGGTGGCGCTGATACATTTCAGGTTAATGGGTATTTTTCGTCATACTATGGGGGTTTATAACCAGGGCAAGATCGCAAACATTTTTTGACCACGGATAAAACGCATGGCGCTCTACGCGAGTATCGATTGTGGTACACAAAGCACTAAAGTCATTATTGTCGATAGTCAAAAAGCGCATATTTTGGGTGAAGGCAGTTCGCCCCACCCAATAATTAGCGATTCAAGAGCCTGTTTAATATGGATATTCAGGCTTTTAATGACATATTAAGTCAAAGCAAACTGGGAGCTAATGGTTTGATGATGCTACCGTTTTTAATGGTGAACATGGTTTAGTATTCCGCGCCAAAGCGGACTCAGCCTACTTTGTACCGTTCTGTATGTAATACCGTGATCCTATACCGGCTCATACGGAAATGAAAACCGGAACACAAGGCTCCGGTTCAAATAGTTAAACAGCCATTACTTCAAGCTGCCAACCATATCTTCAGGACGAACCCACTCATCAAACTCAGCCTCTGTCAGATAACCCAGTTTCATTGCAGATTGTTTCAAAGTCAGCCCTTCTTTATGCGCTTTCTTGGCAATTTCTGCGGCTTTGTCATAACCGATATGAGTATTCAGCGCCGTGACCAGCATCAGCGATTCATTCAGCAACTGCATAATACGATCGCGGTTAGGCTCAATACCTACAGCGCAATGCTCATTGAAGCTGCGCATACCATCAGCCAGCAGGCGAACAGATTGCAGGAAGTTATCAATAACCATCGGACGGAACACGTTCAGCTCAAAGTTGCCAGACGCACCACCAATATTGATAGCAACATCATTACCCATCACTTGGGCGCAAAGCATAGTGACCGCTTCACACTGAGTTGGGTTAACTTTGCCCGGCATGATTGAGCTGCCGGGCTCGTTTTCAGGAATTGAAATTTCACCGATGCCACAGCGAGGACCAGAAGCCAACCAGCGAACATCGTTGGCAATTTTCATCAGGGATGCAGCCAAACCTTTCAATGCACCGTGAGAATGAACCAGAGCATCACAGGTAGCCAGCGCTTCAAATTTATTTGGTGCGGTAACAAATGGATGGCGGGTAAATTCAGCCAACTTTTTAGCAACACGCACAGCATATTCAGGATGGGTATTCAGGCCGGTACCAACAGCCGTTCCGCCCAAGGCCAGTTCACAAACATGTGGAATACTGTCTTCGATGTGTTTCAGGTTATGCGCCAGCATCGCTGCCCAACCAGAAATTTCTTGACCAAGGGTCAATGGTGTCGCGTCTTGCAGGTGAGTACGACCAATTTTGACAATATCCTTATAAGCCTCAGCGTTATTAGCCAATGTTTTTTGTAATACTTTCAGCTCAGGGATAAGGTGTTCACGCAGCGCGATAACAGCGGCAACATGCATTGCTGTTGGGAAAACGTCGTTCGAACTCTGGCTCTTATTCACATCATCATTAGGATGGATAAGGCGCTCGCTGCCCCGCACCCCGCCAAGAATCTCGCTACCACGGTTCGCCAACACTTCGTTCATGTTCATGTTACTTTGTGTTCCGGAACCGGTCTGCCAGATAGCAAGAGGAAATTCTGTCGGATGTTTATCTTCCAGCACTTCTTTCGCAGCAGCGATAATTGCTTCACCACGTTCTTTCGGCAGAAGGCCCAAATCCATATTCACACTGGCCGCAGCCTGTTTGGTCAACGCAAGAGCATGGATCAATGCAACAGGCATTTTCTCCTGCGAAATGCGGAAATGCTCCAGTGAACGTTGAGTTTGCGCTCCCCATAATTGGTCAGCAAGTACTTCGATAGGCCCCATTGAGTCTTTTTCAATGCGAGTGGCTGCCATTATTACTATCTCCTTAACACACAGAATAATCGAATATGCATAACCAGCCTTTGCAGATAAACTGATTGGCATTCCACTATCATGCCACATATTAGTTCCTGATTATGCCGACCAAGTCGTGTTTATTGTATTGTGGCATGAAGGAAATAGATTGATTTTTTAAAAAGAGAGCAACGACCATGTTGAAGATGATAAATCAAATCCAACACTATTCATGGGGGAGTAAAACCGCCCTGACTCATATTTATGGTGTTGAAAATCCAGATGATCTGCCAATGGCTGAATTATGGATGGGTGCCCATCCTAAAAACAGTTCGATTGTGGTAGATCCCGAAACGGGAAAACCAGTTGCTTTAAATGAATTAATAGCCAGTGATCCGGAAAAATATCTGGGGAAAAAGGTTTCGGATAGATTTCACCGTTTACCGTTCTTATTTAAAGTGTTGTGCGCAGCTCAACCTCTCTCTATTCAGGTTCATCCTGATAAAATATCCGCCGAAGAAGGTTTTACCAAAGAGAATAGCGCCGGTATTCCACTGGACTCACCTGAAAGAAATTACAAAGATGATAACCATAAGCCCGAATTGGTTTATGCCCTAACGTCTTTTCGGGCCATGAATGGGTTCCGTCCATTAAACGAAATTGCACAATTATTGGAAGTGGTTACTGCCGCGCATCCCAAAATTCAGTTTTTCACTCAAAAACCAGACGAACAGAATCTTGCTTTTTTATTTTCCCAATTACTCCATATGAGAGGCAGGCAAAAACAGCTGGCGCTTGCTGTATTAAAATCAGCATTGAACAGCCGTATTGGCGAACCGTGGGATACCATCAAAAAAATGACGGAGTTTTATCCTGACGACAATGGCCTGTTTACCCCACTTTTACTCAATGTCATTAAACTTGAACCCCACCAGGCGATGTTTTTATGCGCCCGTACACCTCACGCTTATCTGGAAGGTGTTGCCCTTGAGGTTATGGCAAATTCAGATAATGTCCTGCGCGCGGGTTTGACCAATAAACATATGGATATTCCTGAGTTAATGGCAAACCTTGATTTTGTATCAAAACCAATAAACACATTATTAACCCTACCAAAACAGCAAAAAACAGTGCAAAACTTCCCGGTTCCTATCGATGATTTCGCATTTTCTATTTATTCTTTATCGGAACAGCCAATTATTCTTGAAAATGATTCAGCATCGATTGTTTTTTGTATTGAAGGTCAAACAGTTATACAATCTGGAAAACAACAATTAAACATTTTCCCAGGTGAGTCAGTATTTATCTCTGCGGCAGAAAAAACGGTGATTATTCACGGTGATGGTTTTACCGCCCGAGTTTTTAATCAATAATGCAGCTCTGGGTTTAAAGCTTAATTCATAGGCGGTTAAACGCGACGTAAATTCCAAGCGGTGTTAACGGCCATTTTTATACGAAGAAAGTGCATATTTACCTGCTAAATATGTACTAAGAGGATAGATTTACATTATGAAAAAATCGTTAGTGGCAGTAGGCGTTATTGTTGCCTTGGGTGCAGCCTGGACTGGGGCTTCATGGTATACAGGTAAACAAATCGAACAACGTATCGGCCAATCCGTTTCCCAAGCAAATGCTGAATTAGAAAAAGCATTCCCTAAAACGGGTCTGGTACTACAGAGTAAAGATTTCCATCGTGGAATGTTCAGTTCTGATGTGCAGCTTGTCCTGACGGTTAAAGATGGCGTTAAAAACGCAGAAATCAAGCCGGGTGAAGGGATTGCAATTAAGTCTGTGATTGATCACGGCCCTTTCCCGCTGGCACAAGTGAAGAAATTCACACTTATTCCTAGCCTGGCTTCCGTTCATTCCGAACTGGAAAATAACAAAGCGCTAAAACCACTATTCGAAGTGACTAAGGGAAAATCCCTGTTCACTGCTGACTCCCGTGTTAGTTATAGCGGTTCTGTTATTTCCGATATGGATATCATCCCCGTCGATTTTGAACAAAATGGTGCTAAATTCAATTTTTCTGGCGCCAAACTGACCTCAGATCTCAGCCGTGATCTGAAAGAGGTATCACTGGCAATAAAGAGTGACCAGCTGACCATCAATAAAAACAACGAAAATTTCGTTGTTAAAGGGATTGATTTAGACCTGTCCAACAAAAAAGGCAAATTTGATATCTATGTTGGTGATCAAAACATCAACATTCAGGAAATCAGCCTGAAAGGGATCGGCAATGAAGATATGGTTCTTTCCGGTGTTAAGATAAATTCAAACATCGGTGAAGACGAAACTAATCTGAAAGGGAAAGTCACTTATAGCTTAGATAGCCTCAAACTGAAAAATACCGATTTTGGTTCAGGGAAATTTGCTATTACCGCGGATCGTCTGGATGGTGAATCTGTCCGTAAGTTTACCCAAGCATACAATGATGCCACAGCTAAATCCCTCGCATCTGGCGATCTCTCTCCCGATGCGGCAAACGCGGCCATTATTGACGCCGTCTTTTCTAACTTTCCTATTCTGCTGAAAAACAACCCGCAATTTGGTATCGAACCACTGACCTGGAAAAATACCAAAGGTGAAAGCAGCATCAATTACAAAGTAAGCCTGAAAAACTTACCAAAAGATAAAAGCAATCTGTCTGCAATGAAAACCGAAGACGCTATCCGTACTTTAATTCAGGATATGTCTTTGAATGTCACCTTACCAAAACCCATGATGACTGAGTTCGCAACCCAGGCAAAGATGATGAATGGTATGGATAAAGCGAAAGCTGAGGGTGATGCGGCAAAACAGATAGAACAGTTTGAACAATTCGGCCAACTGTTTAAAATCACCACTGTTGATAAAGATGCCATCAGCATTAAGTTTAACTATGCAGACGGTAATGTCGAAATGAACGGTAAGAAAATGCCCTTACATCAGTTCATGTCTGAATACAATTTAGCCGATCCTTCTGATGATGAGGCAACGCCAGAGCAAATAATGCCAGAAAGCGACACACACAACAGTAAAAAGGTACAAGTAGAAGGTACTGTGAAGCCTGCGCAATAAAACGGCTATAAACGCTTTTGTTAAATTGCCAGTCAACCAATTTGACTGGCTTTTTTATATAAAAAAGGACCTGGAATATGATTGACATACAGCTCCCGCTGACAGATTTACACCGCCATCTTGATGGAAATATCCGGCCAGCGACCATTTTAGATCTCGCCCGCCAGCATAATATCCAACTTCCGGCTAATAACCTAGAATCACTGCTTCCCCACGTGCAAATTATTGGCCATGAACCCGATCTCGTCAGCTTTTTGCAAAAATTGGATTGGGGAGTGGCGGTGCTGGCTGATTTGGATGCCTGTCGTCGTGTTGCCATCGAGAATGTTGAAGATGCTGTCAATGCCGGGTTGGATTATGCCGAGTTACGTTTCTCCCCCTACTACATGGCAATGAAGCATCAATTGCCGGTTGAAGGCGTTGTTGAAGCCGTTATCGATGGTATCCATTCTGCCTGTCAAAATAACGATATTGATATTCGTCTTATCGGTATTCTGAGCAGAACGTTTGGTGAACAAGCCTGTACTCAGGAACTGGCTGGTCTGCTGGCTCACCACCAGCATATTACCGCATTGGATCTGGCGGGTGATGAATTAGGTTTCCCCGGCCATCTTTTCCAGTCTCATTTTACCAAAGCTCGTGATGTCGGCTGGCAAATAACCGTCCATGCCGGCGAAGCGGCTGGCGCTGAAAGTATTTGGCACGCTATTCGTGAATTAGGTGCAACTCGTATTGGTCATGGTGTAAAAGCGATTACCGATCCGGCACTAATGGATTATTTGGCTGAAAACCGTATCGGTATTGAATCCTGTTTAACATCCAACCTTCAGACCAGCACCGTTAATTCTTTATTGAACCATCCCCTGAAACAATTCCTGGAAAAAGGTATTCTTGCTTCCATTAATACAGATGATCCAGCCGTTGAAGATATCGAAATTCGCCATGAATATGAGGTTGCCGCCCCCGCCGCAGGTTTATCTGCCGCTCAAATCCGCCAAGCTCAAATTAATGGGCTGGAAATGGCTTTTATCAGTGATGCAGAAAAACAAGCATTACGAATGAAAGCAGCAAATCGTTAAATATAAACTTCTTTCTCAGGAATGGGAAACCCATTCCTGATTATAGTTTTCACTTGAAATATAATCGTTCTAATAGAGTCTATTCTGATTTTTTGGATAATTTCTTGCATTAATTACCATTCATCACTCACAGCTGAGAATTTTCATTCACAATTATTTTATTTAAAAACAATTCATAATAATGGATCGCTTCGCACAACACCTTATGTAGCAAGGCTTTTTAGTAGAATCATGAACTAATGCGACCTCTAAGCATTAAATTTGACTTGTACGTTTATCAATCAAAATGTCAGGCTGTATCACTATTATGAAAGCTTATTTAGAACTATTATTTTCCTATCAACATAACTGATTTTTTACGTTTGTTTAAGGAGATGAATATGCCAGCAGCACAAGCTTACGCTCCACCTGGTTTTTGGGGACCTTGGGTTGATTTACAAGGATGGGCGGGTACTACTTATAATATTAGATATACTTTTGTAACAGAATCACAGATGCCATCCCCTTTTTCTGTTGAGATACAATATGTAGATCAGTCGGGGCTAAAAACTACACACGCTACAGGCCCAGGTGATTGCATGATCCATGGAGGAGGAGCGGGAATAGACAAAATAAGATGTAAAAGCTTTTCTACAGGACAAAATGTTATTGTTACTTGGGATTAGTAAGAATATACTATTAATAGCCCTACTTAATTTTTAAGTGGGGCTATATATGGTTTTTAAATATGACAGGTTCGAAATTATGAAAAATCTATTTGTTATTATGATGTTCCTCTCCGCAATAGCCGGATGTTCCGATAAAAACAATCGAAATAGGCTAATTCAAACGAAAGAAGGGTTAAAATTTGAATTTTTATCCGGTGACAAATTTATCTTAACTCAAGCGTGTACAGATCAAATTGATTATTTAGGATCACATGATGGAATGAATGATGAGTTATCAGTCGTAGTGAAAAAAGATAAACCATGTTTTCCTCAATTTAATGCTCTAATCAATAAAAACATTGGAACCCAAATGACAGTATCATTCAACGGTATTCCTATGTTCACAACAACTATTCAAACCTCTTTATCTCCTTCATTTAGAATGGGGGCAAATGATAAAAAGCAAGCCATTAGTATTGTGAACACATTAAAAAATTAGATAGGTTGCCCTAAGTAGTTTTCAAAATAGCCCTGTCATATCAACACAGATTTGTCTAGGTTTAACTCAGCAATACTCTCTAATCACACCCTGCCAGCGTTCTCTTCACCGGGTGATGGTGAATCTCATTTACTATCGTGTTGCATTTGTGTCCTTACGGTCTTATTCTTACTTTAGAGGTAATCAATCGACTGTCTTATGTTTTAGAGGATGAAATAATGACTTCACTTGCAATGAATACACTTACAGCAGTTAAAGCACTCAAAGCATCGGGTTTTAACGACGAGCAGTCTGAAAAAATCGTTGAAGTTATTGCAGAACGGCAAAACACAAGCGCCGCCACCAAAGCAGATCTGACAGCTGCTAGCGAAAGCATTAAAACCGATATTAACACTATAAAAACAGATTTAGATTGGATGAAAAAACTGATATTAGCCGTTGGTATTGCTGTTGTCATCGCGGCATTGAAATATATCTTTATCGGTTAAAGATGGCAAGAGTATGCGAATAGTGTAGTAATAGAAAAATTTCAGCACAACGACTATTTTAGTGCTCATTATGTAGAATCAGTCGGGGCTAAAAACTACATTTCTAGCTCTGCCTACTACGCCAATCGATTCTCCATTTTTTATCAAAGGCGTGACATTCGCCATAAATGGTTGAATAATTTTTTCCCTACCACCATACATAAATGTAATCAAAATAGGAATGACTTTTTTTCCTCCATCACTCTACGGTCATTAGATTGAATGATATTAGCAACCTCAGACCAATAAACCGGACACTCACTATCCAGTTTACCTTCAACATTAAACCCTTTGGGTAGTCCGCTATGATGAAGTCCATAATCATTCATATAGATAAATCTCGACTCCTTATCTTTTATATACCAAAATTCATTACAGTTCTCCATGTATGATATAAAGGCATCAAAACTTTTTGAATGAACATCCAGATCTTTATTTACCGAGAAACTCATATTTTTATCTTTCATAATTTCACCCATCATAATTAAACCGTAAAACTGGAATAACTTCCATGCAAGGCTATCACTTTTACGACACAATAAGTAATTATGTTTATGGCACAGATCCTGTAAACATCATCAATATTCATATATTTTACATGGTGTAAAATTTTTCTTATTAATTATATTTTTAATAAAATATTACAATCGGGTAGTTATTTATTCTCTTACCTTTGGAAATGTACCGATATGAAGAACCGATTTCTTCTTCATTTGTTGAATCCACGATCAATGAAGTCTGAGCATTGGTATCCGGGGATAAAATTAAGTAAAGAAATGGGTAACTATTTTACAAAAGCTGTTGCTGCATAAGTGCCCCACGCTTTTTTATGCTCTCCACACCAAAAATAATCAAGTTTTTTAAGTTAATTCAAGCTGATATGTCACCCTTATAGGTTTGCTCCCAAGATATATGGAGCAAACCTACGCAACAAAGCTTAAAGACCGAATTTTTCTTTAAGTTTATCAAGCTGCTGTTGTTGAAATAGCTCAAACTCAGCTCTTGGCTGCTGCAAGCGTATAAAATCTAACATTGGATCTTTGACTTCAGTACGAATGCCACTCATCTGTTCAAGTACAGCCAATCCACAGAATGGTACATAAGACTCCGCATATCCACCTTCATGAACAACGACTAGTTTCCCGTCGCATAAACTATCTGCTGTCTGTTGCACTAGCTGGGTCATCTCCCGAAAACTTTCACTATGGAGCTGCATCCTTGCCAAAGGATCCACCGCATTCGCATCATAGCCACAGGCAACAATAATCAGTTCCGGTTTAAAACGTTCAAGCGCAGGAAGTACTATCTGTGTCATTGCATAGATATAGCTATTATGTCCAGCTCCAGCAAGTAATGGGATATTCAGGTTATAACCTGTCCCTTCACCTTCCCCGATATCATCTTCACCGCTGTATCCTGGAGGGAAACAACCATCCTGATGTATCGAGATGGTCAAAACATCAGAACGATCCCAATAAATATGCTGAGTACCATTGCCGTGATGAACATCCCAATCAATGACCGCAACTCGTTTTAAATCAAAACGTGCTTTTGCCTGTTCAATTGCCAATGGGATATTTGCTAGAAAACAAAATCCCATGGACTTATCAGGCAAACAGTGATGACCTGGTGGTCGAGAAAGGCTGTAAGCATTATCAAGCTCACTGTTAAGCACTGCTTCCACCGCAGCACAAGCAAGACTGGCTGAAAGCTTAGCAATTTCATAGCTTCCCGGTCCCAGAGAGGCTTCTATACCAAGCATTCCTCCACCATTATCACTGACTTGCTTAAACCGCTTCAGATACTCTTCCGAATGAATTTTACATAATGTTTGCTCATCAATAGGCGATGCCGAAGAAAGATGCAAAAAGTGGCTCAAGCCTGATACATCCATCAAATTTTTTAACCGCCTTTTTGTTTCCGGCGATTCAGCATGTGCAGTTCCAGAAGCAGGCTGAACCCAACCACCGACAGGCAGAGTTGTTATATGCATGCCAGTACTATGCCAAAAACAATGTTCATCAAAGAAAAATCCCGTTTTTCGTCTCATCACCCCTTCCTTACTGTATTAAATTAATTTATATATTATTAACACAATCAACACGCAAAAACAGATTAATAACGGGTTATGCCGAAGATCCCCCAAAATTGACGATGCTAAAAAAGGCTATCACCTTCTTCGATTTTCATGCACAGTAAATTCAGTCCGTCACGGTTTGCATGACTTCCAGATTCTTTATCAGTAAATATTCGGTTCGCTCTGACTCCCGCTTCCTTCATAGCTTTTATCTGGACGCCAAGTGATTGTTGGCTGGTCGATACCCGAACACAACCAAAAAGCCACATTAAATCGATTGCCGGACAGCTTGTGCCTATTATGTCAAAAATTCGATTTAATTTTCAAAGAGAACCGATTTTTCGTCAGTGACAGAACAAGAAATAAGATTCGTCATAAATACACTGAATAACCGTCCACGTAAGACATTGGGATAAGAAATACTTAATGAGTCATTTTAAAATAAAAAAATTTATTTTATAGTACAGATAAAGTCATTTTCATTGATTATTCGAACAATCATATATATCATACAATCATCTTTAACTGTGAAATATATCACATAACCTCAAGCAATACATTATATATTTAAAAAAATAGCTATACTTACTACAACATTTCTCCTCATTAACACTGGGTTTAGGAGATTTATATGGGACAAACTAACTCAATTGACGACTGTACTGTTCAAATCCTCATTTATATAGACGAAAATATTGCTCGTGTTGATCAACAATTAAATACAAAAGGTATTTACCTTATCGATAATCAGCTGGGTACAAAAAATGCCCATCCTGCACTTCCTATAACTCCTGGTTATGTAACGACCGTAGCAAGGAACGATAAAATTTATTGGCGAATATTCTTGGTAGACCCAAATTCAAAAGGATCTGTAGAAATTACGTCAATAGGTAATTGTAAAGCATGGGGATTTAACGGACAACCAGAAAAAGCTTATGATAGTTTAACTGCATACAGTGGGAGGGCCGAGGAACCAGGGAATCATACCTATAATATATCAATTAACCTTATCACCAATGATGGAAATGGGATGACTCTAGACTTTAATCACTCATTGCATGTTCTTAATTCATGATAAGTGCAACTATAAATGAACGAGAAAAAGACAATGAATAATAAAAACACACAAGAAGATATAGAAAAGAATATAAAACCGGAGTTAATCCAGCTCGAAAATCAGAATGCGAATAAACCACAAACTATCATACGAATTTTTGTAGATACTGCCAGTGTATCCGCTTATGCAAGGAATGGTATTATAAATAAAGGAGTGTATATCATAGATAACAGGGCAAACATTGGTAGCACCTCACAGGGTACTATGACAGCAAATACTTTTGTACGTCTACGAGACTATATTGGTTTTTATATCATGCCAATAGATCCAACATTAAACGATACTGTTTCTATTGAAGGGTTTCAAATAATAACAGGTAATGTATTTGGCACTGACGGGTATCCAGAATTTATTAGCAATACAAAAGAATATCCAGAAGGGTCATTCTGGATTGGTCGAGCGGAGAGTGCTCCCACCCCAAATATAGCAACAACATATAAGATAAAATGCAAGTTAAAAACCGGCGGTCTAAAAGCTCGTACCATTTATTTCGAATGGGACCAGAACACAAGCATCACTGTAGCTGGGTAAAAGAATTAGAATAACACTGTATTTATCTGTTAATTATTAAGAAGAGTAAAAATCATCACCAATAATAAAGGAGTAGATATAACATGACCACAAATCATCTTGCTTTTCCCCAGAGTTATCCAAGAACCTATGAAATTCCTGGGTTCCGGGAATCCTTTCAAAAACAGCAGAAAAGCAACTGGTGTTGGATAGCAACTACAGCCGCTGTAACTAACTATTACACGACCACTATGGGACTAAAGGATAAAATCTATTGGAAGCAGTGCGAGCTGTACGATCAATGTGTTAGCAACAGCTATAATAATAGTTCTTGCTATTCTCTTGAGGATAACTCAATCCATAATCGTACAGGGAATCCAGCAGTAGCAATGAGCCATACCTTTATATTTAGGGAAAAATTCCGATATATTGCAACTGGTCCTGTATTAGATGCGGTGGATAGAAACACTCCGCCAATTGTTGGCTTTAATTTTTACCCAACAGATTCTACGAGAGTAATTGGTAAGCATGTAGTAACAATCTTTGGATATCAAGAGGATGGCAAATGGCTTATAGCCGACCCTAATCTAGATGAGGTTCAGTTCTTCACTCCTGAGCAATTACAAAAAATGGGGATTTTTCTTGCAGAAGTTTTCTACTCAATGCCTCCACCCTTTCAATAAGGGAAAAAACCATCTAAATCAGCAGCTGATACAAAGCTGCTGATCTGCAACAGATGAAACAACTGTTCGTTTCAGCCCATTGAGGGCGGCGGTTGAGTGCCATATAAATTTTTAGTGACAATAAAAGATGGCGGGAGTATGCGAAGGGCCAATATTACATTATTGTAAATATATTAATTGCAATTAATATATTTACATATCTACTTCTGCCTTAACCTACGAGCATAACGTTGCGCTAATACCGCACACACCATCAACTGAATCTGATGAAAAATCATCAATGGCAGCAACATCACACCAACCGTAGCAGCCGGGAACAAAACATTTGCCATTGGCACACCATTAGCCAAGCTCTTTTTCGAACCACAAAAGACAATGGTAATTTCGTCTTCTTTATTAAAACCTAACCAACGGGCAGTATAAGTATTAATAACCAACACAACCGCCAGCACAATACAACAAACAACCCCAATCATTAGGAGTGAATAACCATCAATCTTATGCCAGATGCCTTCTACCACAGCTTCACTAAAAGCCACATAAACCACCAGAAGAATTGATGACCGGTCTGTTATATTAACCAGTTTTTTATGTCTCTCCACCCAACGTGCAATCAATGGCCGTGACAAATGCCCGATAATAAAGGGAACCATCAATTGAAGCACAATGGATTTTATTGCTTCTAGCGTATTAGGGCTGCCTTCACCTTGTGTGTGGATCATCAACCCAACTAATATTGGCGATAAGAACACGCCCAATATACTGGATGCCGAAGCGCTGCAAATAGCAGCGGCAACATTACCACCCGCAACAGAAGTAAAAGCAATGGCTGATTGAACCGTGGCTGGTAATGCACAAAGGTAAAGAAATCCCCAATAAACTGCCGATGTCATGATCTCAGGGACCAGCAGATTCAATCCCAATCCTATAATCGGGAATAAGACAAAGGTACTGAGAAAGACCACTAAATGAAGCCGCCAATGCCCCATGCCGGCAATAATGGCTTGGCGGGATAATTTAGCGCCATGCATAAAGAACAGCAAAGTAATAGCCGCCGTCGTTAGCCGTTGAAACCAGACTTTTATTTCCCCCTCACAAGGCAAGAATGTCGCAATAACAACTACCGTCACTAATATCATCAAAAAAGGATCTATTCTTAACTTTTGCCACCAAGTCATCAGTTATTTTCCTTGCTTTGCAAATAGTTAGCCCGGCAAGCCGGACTAATCAATAAAAGTCACAATTAAACTGCCACCGTTCGTTGTTGTTTTGCAGACTCGATACCGGCTTCAATTAATTTCATGATTTGAATGGCTTCACTTGCCGTTACCGGATTAGGTTTGCCTATCGTAATCGCATCACGGATAGCAGCATAATAAGCAGAATAATTACCGGGTAACGTCGGGATATATTCAGTCACCAATTCATCTTCACGTGACAACGTCATAATTCCATCACGGATATCATATCCCCAATCGGCATGTGGCGGCCTTTCCCCAACTTTCAATCGTTCTTCCTGAGGATCAAGCCCATATTTCACATAGCTGCCTTCCATTCCATGCAGCGTATAAACCGCAGACTCAGCTGCCGCCAGTGTTGTTGCGTGAAGAACCACTTTGATACCCGGGTAATTCAACAATACATGAAAATAATCCACCGCTTCGGCCTGTGGACGGATCATCCCTAAATCAGCGGTAATGGATTGCGGTTTACCAAACAGTTGAACTGCCTGATCAAGTAAATGGGGACCTAAATCATACCAAATGCCGCTTCCCTCTCCTGCCGCCTCACGCCATCTTTGACGAATAACCGGACGATAGCGATCAAAATGGGATTCGAAATATCTCAATCTGCCCAATCGATTTTCTTTAATCACAGATTTTATCGTCAGAAAACCAGAATCCCAACGGCGGTTATGGAATACGGAAAGTAATAATCCCGCCTGTTCTGCTTGTTGCTTTAAAGATTCGGCCTGTTCAACCGTGATGGTAAAAGGTTTATCCACTACAACATGTTTACCGGCTGCCAGCGCCTTCTGCGCCAAAGGATAATGGGTGTCATTAGGAGTAGGAATAACGATCAAATCAATTTCAGGATCATTGAAAAGATCCTCAGGCTGGGATACGACCGCAATATTTGGCCAGTCTGATCTCACTTTTTCAGCGTTACTACTGGAAATGGCAACCAATCTAGCACCGGCCGTCCCAGCAATTAATGGTGCATGGAAAGTTTTGCTGGCATAACCATAACCCACCAACCCAACCTTTAACAGATCACTCATAATAGGCCCTCAAATTTATTATTAATACTCAGTAAAAAATATCATCGGTGATTACCGTTTCGCAAATTATCTCTGAACTAATCTATTCACTAACCAGACAGAATCGCCTACTATTTCTTTTTCACATAGCTTGAGTGAGAATAGCTTATGTATAAAACTAATGATTACCACAGAATTAATGGCTGGGTTCTGGCGCCGGCCGCTTATCTGATCATGACCTTTCTCAGTGCCAGTGTCATGCTCGCTTTATATATTATGACTTTTTTCAGTCAAAACCTTTCGTTAAGTAGCGGGAATAATCACTTTACTTTAATGTGGTTTCTTTCTGTTGCCATTACGGCAATAATGTGGTGTTTCACCCTGTGGGTATTGAAACTGCTTTTCAACCGGTCAAAAAGATTCCCTCGAATTTTTATTATCTGGCTTATTGTTACCGTATTAATCGCATTGAAAACGTTCACCTTCTCCCCCATTCCTGATCAAATTGCTTTACGGGCATTGGCATGGCCACTATTAGCCGCCGCTATTTTTGTTCCCTACATTAAGCGTTCTCACCGGGTCAAAATGACTTTCACACAAGATCGATAACCGCAATTTTCTTCGGTTGTTATCATAACAATAGATGGCCCCACAGTAAGGTGCGGGCATTTTTATAATCTTATAAAAAGTAAACGACTTTATTTCAGGCACAGCAATGACTGACTACTTTCTTTTATTTGTCGGAACCGTATTGGTTAACAATTTCGTCCTGGTGAAATTTCTTGGCTTATGCCCTTTTATGGGCGTCTCTAAAAAGCTGGAAACCGCCATCGGGATGGGATTTGCGACCACATTCGTTATGACATTGGCTTCGGTATGTTCATGGCTGGTGAATACCTTTATTTTGCTACCCCTGGATTTAATCTATCTGCGTACCCTGAGTTTCATTCTTGTCATTGCCGTTGTGGTGCAATTCACAGAACTTGTTGTACGTAAAACCAGCCCGACACTATACCGGCTACTGGGTATTTTCCTGCCGTTGATTACCACTAACTGTGCCGTACTGGGTGTGGCGCTGCTGAACATTAATCAATCACACGATTTTCTGCAATCCGCTATTTATGGTTTCGGGGCCGCTGCCGGTTTCTCTCTGGTGATGGTCCTGTTTGCCGCTATTCGTGAACGCCTGGCTGTTGCCGATGTACCCGCCCCTTTCAAAGGTTCATCTATCGGTCTGATTACCGCAGGATTAATGTCCCTGGCTTTTATGGGTTTTAGTGGTTTGGTGAAGTTCTGATGATATCGTTATGGATTGCTATTGGTGCGCTAAGTGCACTAGGGTTAATTTTTGGGTTAATCCTGGGTTTTGCTGCCCGTCGTTTTCAGGTGGAAGAAGATCCTATCGTTGAAAACATTGATGATATTTTGCCTCAAAGCCAGTGTGGACAATGTGGTTATCCTGGCTGCCGTCCTTATGCCGAAGCAGTGGCGAATAATGGTGAAATGATTAACAAATGCGCACCTGGTGGTGAACAAGTCATGTTGAAAATCTCAGAACTGCTTGGTGTCGATCCACAACCACTGGATGGTGATGAAAGCATAAAAAATCCGATCCGCAAAGTCGCATTTGTTGATGAAGAGAATTGCATTGGCTGCACTAAATGTATTCAGGCATGTCCTGTAGACGCTATCGTCGGAGCAACCCGCGCCATGCATACCGTTGTTGAAGATTTATGTACCGGATGCGACCTGTGCGTTGCTCCTTGCCCGACAGACTGTATTACGATGATCCCTGTGGCAACGACCACAGCAAACTGGAAGTGGGATTTAAAAACCATTCCGGTTAAAAATATTGAGGTTGAACACCATGCTTAATTTGTTCAATTTACTCAACAAAAACAAAATCTGGGATTTTAAAGGTGGTATTCACCCACCTGAAATGAAGCTGCAATCCAGCCAGACACCATTGCGCATTGCGCCACTGCCGGAAGAGCTAATCATCCCGTTGCAACAACATTTGGGTACCGAAGGCGAATTGCTGGTTAAAGCCGGTGATAAAGTGCTTAAAGGCCAGCCTCTGACGTTTGGCACTGGCCGTACCGTCCCGGTTCACGCATCAACTTCCGGCACTATCATTGCCATCGAACCGTGCATAACAGCGCATCCATCCGGGTTGAAAGAGTTGTGTGTCCGTTTGCTCCCTGATGGTACAGATCAATGGTGTGAACGCGTTCAGGCACCTGATTATCAATCACTTGATACAGACACGATCCTCAACCGCATCCATCAGGCAGGTATCGCCGGTTTAGGTGGCGCTGGCTTTCCTACCGCCTCCAAACTGCAAAGTGGTCGGCATGGTATTAAGACGTTGATCATCAATGCCGCAGAATGCGAGCCTTATATTACCGCTGATGACCGCCTGATGCAGGAACATGCGGACGAACTCATTGAAGGAATTCGTATTCTGGAACATCTGCTTAAACCGGAGCAGATCCTGATTGGTATCGAAGATAATAAACCAGAAGCAATAAAAGCACTGAAAACCGCTTTAAACGGCGATAAATCTATTATCGTCCGGGTTATTCCGACCAAATACCCTTCCGGTGGCGCGAAACAGCTGACCAAGATTTTGACCGGTAAAGAAGTGCCTTCCGGCGGCCGTTCCTCTGCTATTGGTGTTCTGATGCAAAACGTCGGGACTGTGGTTGCGATCAAACGTGCCATTATTGATGACGAACCTTTGATTGAACGTGTCGTCACCCTTACTGGCGAAGCAGTGGCCTCACCGGGGAACTTCTGGACGCGACTCGGTACGCCGGTACAATTTCTTCTCCAATTAGCCGGTTTTGAACCACAATCAGAACAGATGGTGATTATGGGTGGCCCTCTCATGGGATTCACTCTGCCTGACTTAAATGTCCCTGTGGTTAAAATCAGTAACTGCATTCTGGCACCATCACATCAGGAAATGGATTCAAATACAGCGGAAGAGGCTTGTATCCGTTGTGGATTATGTGTGGAAGCCTGCCCTGCCAATTTATTGCCGCAACAGCTCTATTGGTTCAGCCGTGGACAAGAGCATGAGAAAGCCAGAGATCACAACCTGTTCGATTGTATTGAATGTGGCGCCTGTGCTTATGTCTGCCCGAGTAATATTCCTCTGGTGCAATATTACCGCCAGGAGAAAGCTGAAATTCAGGCTTTGGATCAGGAAAACCTCCGTTCAGCGGAAGCTAAAATTCGTTTCGAAGCTAAACAAGCTCGTATGGAACGGGAGAAACTGGCTCGCGAGGAACGACATAAAAAAGCCGCTGTCCAGATCGATAATACAGATAAAAATGCTGTGCAAGCCGCGCTCTCCCGTGTGAAGGAAAAACAGGCTGACGCTGGCAAAGTTGTTTCTATAGAACCGGGACAAGCACCAGACAATTCAGCAGTCATCGCCGCCCGGCAGGCAAGAAAAGAGCAGCTTCGTACTCGTCAGGCAGAAAAACAGGCTACTGAAAATATCAATACTGTTACACCTGAACCAACAGGTTCAGAAGATCCTCGCAAAGCCGCATTGGCAGCCGCAATTGCCAGGGCTAAAGCGAAGAAAACCGCCCAAAGTCATGAAGTGACACCGTCACTGGAAACAATAGAACCAGAATCTACCGCTGATGAAAAGCAAGATCCGCGTAAAGATGCAGTCGCGGCTGCCATTGCCCGAGTTAAAGCTAAAAAGGCTCAGATACAGCAAGTAGCTGAAACTCAGGCAGAAGCACCACCAGCAGAAGAATCAGATCCACGCAAAGCTGCCGTTGCCGCCGCTATTGCTCGTGCCAAAGCCAAGAAAGCTCAGACACAGCAAGTAACTGAAACTCAGGCAGAAACACCGCCAGCAGAAGATACTGATCCGCGCAAAGCTGCCGTTGCTGCCGCTATTGCTCGTGCCAAAGCCAAGAAAGCTCAAACACAGCAAGCAACCGACATTCAGGCAGAAACACCGCCAGCAGAAGAAACTGATCCGCGCAAAGCTGCCGTCGCTGCCGCTATTGCCAGAGTTAAGGCAAAAAAAGCCGCTCAGGAACAACAGAAAATTTCAACAGAATAGTGATTGTTATCAATGAAATTCAGGCCCGTTCAAACTGACAATAAAAAGCTAAAAGTCGCAAGTTCGCCTTTTACACACAATCAACAAAGCACCAGCCGCATTATGCTGTGGGTTGTGCTGGCAGCGATACCCGGTATTGCGGTACAAACTTACTTTTTTAGCTACGGTACATTGTTCCAAATCCTGCTTGCAGTTATTACTGCCCTGCTGGCGGAATCATTTGCTCTGTCTCTGCGTAAACAGACGATTATGACTCGTTTGCAGGATAATTCCGCGTTGTTGACAGGCTTACTTTTAGGGATCAGTCTTCCACCACTGGCTCCCTGGTGGCTGATTGTACTAGGAACCGCTTTTGCCGTGATCATTGCCAAACACCTGTATGGTGGTCTTGGTCAAAACCCGTTCAACCCGGCAATGGTTGGTTATGTCGTGTTGCTAATATCATTCCCGGTGCAAATGACCAGTTGGTTGCCGCCTATGGATTTGATGGTAGCACAAATCACACCGCTGGACAGTCTGATGGTGATCTTCACCGGACGTACTCCCGATGGAGCAACATTACAACAGTTGCAGCAAAGTTTCGACGGAATAAGTCAGGCAACACCACTGGATAGTTTTAAAACTGGTTTACTGACTCACAATATTGATGATGTTCTGCGTCAGCCAATATTACAGGGATCTCTGGCAGGCATTGGCTGGCAATGGGTCAATATTGCCTATCTTGTTGGCGGGCTTATTATGCTCAACAGAAAGGTTATAAGCTGGCAAATTCCTGTGGCATTCATCATGGTTTTAGGTCTGTGTGCACTGGCAAGCTGGCTGATTGATCCAAACCGTTATTCCCCACCATTATTACAACTATTTTCTGGTGCAACCATGCTGGGCGCATTTTTTATTGCAACCGATCCAGTCAGTGCATCCACAACCCCCAAAGGCCGTTTAGCTTTTGGCGCAATAATTGGCTTGCTAGTCTGGGTCATCCGTGTTTATGGTGGTTATCCTGATGCGATAGCATTTGCCGTCTTATTGGCGAACATCACCGTGCCTCTGATTGACCATTACACTCAACCCCGCGCTTACGGGCACAAATAAGGAGCCGTTATGTTAGAAACAATGCGACGTCACGGCATCACACTGGCTATTTTCGCTGCAATCACCACCGGACTGACGGCTGTCGTGAATTCACTGACTAAAAGCACCATTGCAGAACAGGCCGCGTTACAGCACAAATCATTACTTGATCAGGTTGTTCCACCCGCTTTGTATGACAACGATATGCAAAACGAATGTTACCTGGTCAGTGCTGATGCTTTGGGAAACAAACAGCCTCATCGTCTCTATCTGGCCCGTAAAAATGGTCAGCCGGTGGCGGCAGCGTTGGAAAGTACAGCACCAGATGGCTATTCAGGCGCTATTCAGTTACTGGTCGGTGCCGATTTTTCAGGAAAAGTATTCGGTGTGCGAGTGACAGAACATCATGAAACCCCTGGCTTGGGCGATAAAATCGAAACCCGGATTTCAGACTGGATCAATGTATTCTCAGGGAAAACCGTAAAATCAGATAATAACCGGCACTGGGCGGTGAAAAAAGATGGTGGTGAGTTTGATCAATTTACCGGCGCCACGATTACCCCACGCGCTGTGGTAAACTCGGTCAAATGGACCACTCTCTATTTACAAACCGTACCTGAACGTCTCTCTTCTCTGGAACCCTGTGGAGAAAAATCATGAGTGAAACCAAAAACTTATTTACCCAAGGACTGTGGAAAAATAACTCCGCTTTAGTGCAGCTGCTGGGATTATGTCCACTGCTGGCGGTGTCTTCCACTGCAACCAATGCGCTTGGTTTAGGGCTGGCAACCACACTGGTTCTGGTCTGTACCAACATTGCTGTATCCAGCCTGCGTCGTTGGGTTCCCAATGAAATCCGCATCCCAATTTATGTCATGATCATCGCTTCGGTTGTCAGTACCGTACAAATGCTGATTAACGCCTACGCTTTTGGCCTGTATGAATCACTGGGGATTTTCATTCCGCTGATTGTCACTAATTGTATTGTTATTGGTCGTGCTGAAGCCTATGCTGCCAAAAATCCGGTCATGCCTTCTGCCATTGATGGTTTAGCCATGGGATTAGGCGCCACTTTTGCGCTGTTTATTCTTGGTGCTATGAGAGAAATTCTCGGTAATGGAACCCTGTTTGATGGCGCTGATTTACTTCTGGGCAATTGGGCTAAAGTGTTACGGATAGAAATCGTTCATATGGATTCCCCTTTCCTGCTGGCTATCTTGCCACCGGGCGCTTTTATTGGCTTGGGATTAATGCTGGCAGCGAAATACCTGATTGATGAAAAAATGAAAACCAGAGCAATAAAAGAAAAAAGCAATGCAGTAGCAATGTCACCAGGACCAGAGAGCTCTATTTAATATGAACAAACAAAAACGGATCGAGATTTTAACGCGCTTACGCGATAACAACCCAAAACCAACGACTGAGTTGGTTTTCACCACACCCTTTGAGCTGCTTATTTCAGTATTGCTTTCAGCTCAGGCGACAGATGTCAGTGTTAATAAAGCGACAGCGAAACTCTATCCGGTTGCCAACACACCTCAGGCAATTCTCAACCTTGGCGTTGATGGGTTGAAAGAGTATATAAAAACCATCGGCCTGTATAACACCAAAGCGGAAAACACCATTAAAACCTGCCGGATCTTACTGGAAAAACATGGTGGTGAAGTTCCTGAGGATCGTGCGGCATTAGAAGCGCTGCCAGGCGTTGGCCGCAAGACCGCCAATGTGGTATTAAACACCGCATTTGGCTGGCCAACCATTGCTGTAGATACACATATTTTTCGGGTGTGTAACCGTACTCATTTTGCTCCCGGCAAAAACGTCAATGAAGTCGAAAACAAATTACTGCAAGTCGTTCCGGCTGAATTTAAAGTCGATTGCCATCACTGGCTTATTTTACATGGACGTTATACCTGCATAGCCCGTAAACCTCGCTGTGGCTCTTGCATTATTGAAGATTTATGCGAGTACGATTGTAAACAAGAGCTGTAAAGGTTAGAGCTTCTTCAAGGCCTTTAACTTTAGGCAAATTAAAACAAAAATCCATTTTTACAAATTTGACAAAAGTTATAACTAAAAGGCTAAGGGTTGTTGCGGTGAGACGAATAATGGAAATTCCTCTAAATACCAGATTGTAAAGATTTTGGGCTATTAAGTGATTTATTTTACAAATGCGATTTTCAACTTTCACCATGTTATATTGCTTTTAAGCCTAAAGAAAAAGTTTACCCTGAGTAATTATTGTAATTTTCATTGCAAAATCCATACTGTTTTATGCTATTTTGAAGATGTTGCTTGCTCGACACCGCTGATTCGCGTAAAAATGTTATTCCAAAACTATCTGATAATAACCCTCAACTTTCTCCGGATATTATGTTTCAAAACAATCCGCTGCTTGCACAGCTAAAACAGCAACTTCATTCCCAGACACTCCGCGTAGAGGGCCTAGTAAAAGGCACAGAAAAAGGTTTCGGATTTCTGGAAGTCGATGGGCAAAAAAGCTATTTCATTCCGCCTCCACAAATGAAAAAAGTGATGCATGGCGATCGAGTGACCGCCGCTATTCATACTGATAAAGAAAGAGAAATCGCCGAACCAGAAACATTAGTCGAGCCATTTCTAAATCGCTTCGTTGGCCGTATCCAGAAAAAAGAAAATGACAATCGTCTATGGATCGTTCCTGATCACCCTCTGCTAAAAGACGCTATCCCTTGCCGCCCGGCCAATCAAGTCACTCATCCGTTTCAGAACGGTGACTGGGCCGTCGCTGAAATGCGCCATCATCCTCTGAAAGGAAGCCGTGGCTTTCATGCAGAAATTACCGGCTATATCACCGAAGGCGACAATCACTATGCGCCTTGGTGGGTAACACTGACCCGCCATAATCTGGAACGTAATGCGCCAGAGATGACTGCCGATTGCCAGCTGAATGATGGCGATCTTGAGCGTATAGACTTAACTTCTCTGGATTTTGTCACTATCGACAGTGCGACCACAGAAGATATGGATGACGCTTTACATGTTGCAAAACAAGATGACGGCAGCCTGAAACTCAGCATAGCCATTGCTGATCCAACAGCTTATATCGCGGCTGACAGCGAACTGGACAAGATTGCTCATCAACGTGCTTTTACTAACTACCTGCCGGGTTTCAACATCCCCATGTTGCCACGCGATCTGTCAGAAAACTTGTGTTCTCTGCGTCCTAATGAACGCCGTCCCGCATTAGTTTGTCAGGTGTCTATTTTTGAAGATGGTCAGCTTGGTGACGATATCGCGTTTTTCTCTACCTGGGTTGAATCAAAAGCGAAGCTGGTTTACGACGAAGTTTCTGACTGGCTGGAAGGAAAAGGTAGCTGGAAACCTGCTTCTGAATCCATTGCGACGCAAATCAATCTCTTGAAAGAAATGAGTGAACGCCGTAACCAATGGCGTCATCAACATGCCCTTATTTTCAAAGATCGCCCTGATTACCGCTTTATTCTTGATGAAAATGGTTATGTGCTGGATATCGTCGTAGAACAACGCCGTGCATCAAACCGTATTGTCGAAGAGGCCATGATCACTTCTAACCTGTGCGCGGCAAAAATACTGCGCGATAAATTAGGCTTTGGTGTCTACAATGTCCATACTGGTTTTGAGCCACTCCAGATTGATCAAGTGGTTGAATTACTGAAAGAAAATGGTATCGAAGAAAATGCAGAAGAGTTGCTGACACTGGATGGCTTCTGCAAATTACGCCGTGAATTGGATAAACAGCCAACCCAATTCCTTGATAGCCGTATTCGCCGTTTCCAGACTTTTGCAGAAATCAAACCTGAACCTGGTCCTCATTTTGGCCTCGGTTTTGATGCTTACGCCACCTGGACATCACCCATCCGTAAATACAGCGATATGGTTAACCATCGCTTACTGAAAGCAATTATTCAAAAAACGGATGCAGAAAAACCAGCAGAAGAAACCTGCCTGCAACTGGCTGAACGTCGCCGCCTGAACCGTATGGCTGAACGCGATGTGGGTGATTGGCTGTATGCGCGTTTCCTGCAACCACACGCAGGAACCGAGCAACAATTTACCGCAGAAATCATTGATATTACTCGCGGTGGTTTGCGTGTCCGTCTGGTAGATAATGGCGCGGTCGCCTTTATACCCGCACCATTTCTGCATGCTGTGCGTGATGAACTACAATGTAGTCAAGAGACTGGCACAGTGATTATCAAAGGTGAAGCCGCTTACCAATTGAATGACATTATCAACGTCCGTATTGAAGAAGTAAGAATGGAAACGCGTAATATCGTCGCGCGTCCCGCTGTCTGACTTTCCTCATAAAACTATATTAAATCAAACTACAGCGTAACCGCTGTAGTTTGTATTTAAAAATCAGCAGCCAGATGTCAGGAATGACGTCGTATCATAATATTATGGTGGCACTCGGTTTCAGTGAAAAAACAAAGGCAGTCTTTACATCTCCTAATCTATTATCGACCAAACAGGTAAGACGCTACTAGCGCGAAGAGGTGAAATGAATACCGCCGTCAGTAGCGTATATACACTGGAAGTGTCAATGTTTCACAAAAAATGATTGATATACTCTGCCAGACTGAAATACATAAATCTCTGCTTGAAACAAGTGGAAGCTATGCCTGTATTTACGGGCCAGACGGTAAACAACTCACTAAGCCGCTATCTCCTCCCGAATAGTTTGACAGCGAAGTTTGCACTGAAAAGGAAACGATCAATAAACATTCAGAAGAAAGATTTGATGACATCAATACAAATACCAAACAGAAATAAATAAAATAATTTTATAAATTTATTTTCAGCCACACAGTAGTCATTCAGTTGAACCAATCCCTGAATATGCGGCTGAAATGCGTTGGATCATGCCACATCAGACATCTTTTTTCTTAATACTGTTTTCTTTGACGACTGTTTCCCCCACCCTTGCCTCTCCCCATCGGTATCTGATTAATTATAAAGGTTTTATTAACCTATCCTATCATTTTAGTCATCAACTAAATCGCTACAACCAACCTATGTCTTCTTTGTAGTTCACATGATACGGAGGCCTCATTAAGAGGCTTATCATAAAAAATAATAAATAAATACTTATATATAATTAAATAAATTAATAATTTCCACTTACATTAATTAGTATTTTACATTAATTCATATTGATTATAATTGACCTACTTGATTAATGTGATTTTAAGGTTATGGATAATATTTAATTATCAATAGTAACCAATATAAATCAGATCAATGTAGTAGTTATTCAGTTAATGCTAATGATCATCCCCATTCATTCTTTCATTAATTAGGTAAATTCAGTGAAAAAAATTGTAAAAAAATATGACAACATTGAAGTTCTTATTTTTCATCTATAAATATAATCAACCAGGAGAATTATATGTCACATTCCGATTATGATATTGAAAATACTAATAATAATGCACCCTATGCAGAAGGAGAAAATAACAACATTTTATCTCCAACAGCAAAATCTTCATCCTGGAGTCAACATTATCCTGATCAAGAAGAGAATGAATATACTGTAGTCAAAGGAAAATATTGGGAATACCAACATGAAGATTGCAAAGATAATAAATGTAATAAGAATAGTGATAAGGTATTTATCTCTCTATTGAGGGGCAATCAGAATTACCCAACTTGGATCACATCCGATATTAAATCAACGAGCTTATATATAGTTGAAAATTTATTTTCTTATCGTCAATATTCACCTGAATTCCAAAATTCTTTAAAAGAAAAATTAAGCATAGTTTTTGAAAACCATTCCGAAATTAAATATTCCGATTTACTGCATACAATAAATGACATCCTCAACCTTATTTTTATAAAAGATTATAAGAAGACAGATAGCGATGCAGCAATAAATACTTTACTGGCAAAGATAGAGATTTTTAACAAACTAGAAAATCTGCATAAAAATGATGTTGCCACAAATAAAATCAAAATAGATATATGGAATGAATTTGGTATCAATGCCGAAGAGCCTTTATTGAAAATATATCGCGAGGCATTTTCTACAGGAGATATTGATGACGAGGTCTATTCAGATGCACTGCTAACTTTTATGTCAGATGGCAATATAGAGTTAAGCGATAAAGAAAAATTAGATTATAATCAACGAATTAAGGATAAAGAAGATCTTTTCAAATCGTATAAACAAGGAATTGAAAAGGTAGCGAAGCTAATTACCTCAACTAATATTAATCCAGGTATACCCATTACTCATCCAGAAATAAATCAAAGTATTAACATTGGCGATGACATACTATTAGCCCAATTGGCCAAAGAAGAGATAGCACTAAAAAACCAACATCGTACCGAATATAGCCAGAAAGATATTTTTGAACTGCAAACACTACAAGCAGCTAAATATCATTTATTAGTTTTATCTTCGTTAGGTGCCCTACTTTATCAAATTGCACCTACAGTAGGAAAAATGACTAAAGGTCATGGTGATTATCGCGATGTTATTTTCGCCCAAGATCAGGCTGAGTTATTATTTAAAAAACATAATATTCACTATGATACCGATCATATTCTTACCCAGGAATCAAAACATATTGACATGGAAGGCTGTATTATTTTAACAGCTGCGATCATTTATCGAATGAGAAAAGAAAATGCTAATGTGCAACAGGCAATTAATTACTCTACATTAGAAACAATAAAATTATTTGAAAATGATAAGAGAAAACTTAACCCTTTCAATAAAAACAATGTAAAACCAGCAGGATATTTTTCTTTTATCGATTTTAAAAAGAGAGATAAATTTGATTCACAATACAATTTTAATGAGCAATTTAATGTCTATAAAAACCGATACAGTCATTATGAATCTATTTCACTCAGTAAACTAATACTCTCATCTCCAACTGCGCAATTAACTGTCGAAGAAATTATTAACCCACCAGAAGAAGCCTTTCTCTATTCAGTCGAACAAGGTATGGGAAATGTCGCCATGATAAAAATGTATCAAGGTAATTGGTTGGTTATCTCAACGATACAAGGAGGAGTGAAAGCAAGAAAATATTCGCAACAGCAGGTTGATAGCCATCCCACTTTACGTGCTATGTCCAAACCCAATGCACTATTTTTAATTGAGCGAAAAATGGAGATAGGCATCGGTATATTAATGCCAAATATGATGGTCAATACCGGAAGAAGACTTTTTCCGATTGGCTATGAACGAGCCAAAACACTGAGTGGCTTTTCAGAAACACACAGATATAAATATTCTTACGACGCATTTTGGAATGATTATTATGGTATAACCTCAGGAATGAGTGTAGGAATTAGCTTCACAGGTTCACCTAAATTTAATTTTTATAAAGAAGAGAACCTACTTTCTGTTACCACAATGGTAATACAGCAAGGTTTAAACGATATTGCAATAAAAAGTAAACAAGCGCTAGATATTACCTCTGGATGGCATATAGCAGCAACTATTCTTATTCCTTTCTATAATGTTATCTATAAAGCAACAACTGATAGTGAATATAAATTAACTGGAGAAGACATTGGTTCAATTGTCTTTGATACAGCAAATGTGCTTTTAGTTGTTGCTACCCTAGGTATGTCATTAACTGAATCAATGGCCGCAAAAGTAACACAAACTACACTGCGCCTCAGACAAGCCGGTCTGACCGGAAGAGCTTTAATTACAGCGGTTGTCAGGACATTACCAGAGCATGGCATAACAACCTTACGTCAATCTTCTCGCATTCTGCTCGGTGGATTAATTGATTTAATCGAGCCTTTACCTATCAGATCGACACTAACCTTAACTTACCGGGGAGCCATAAACGCAGTCGGAGCAATAAGAAATAGCATTAAACTTGAGAAAAGTTTCGCGGATATTTTTGGCAAAAGCACCAGGGGGCTTGGCAAACTTAAAAATGAATGGCAAGTCAGTCATCTTCCACTCGACGGAATAGTACCTCATTCAAATGAAGGAATATATAAAGGGATTTATTCAATACGTCCTGCTAATGCAGAAACAGCCGTTAAACAGAACTATTATATAAAGGAATCCGGCGCTAACTATCAAGTCAAATGGGATGAAACAAATCACACCTGGCGCGTCGTCAACCCAGCTTACTCTGAGCAATTTAGTTACTGGCCTGCGGTTAAATTAGATAAAAATGGGCATTGGATGACTCATGCCGATGTATCTAATAAATTTCTTATCCTGGAGCAAAGCAAAAGAATAGATCAGGAACTTGAAGCAGCACACAGTAACATTAATAACGATAAGATATTGGATGCATTTATTCATATCAATACCGCATTCAAAAATTGTGAAAGATATGATATCGATAAATTATCAGATATTACTGACATATTGACCCATTTTTTCGAAAAATCGCTCAAAATTGGAGATAAAACAGCGCTACTCAGCACAAAGATAATCGATATCCAGCAGGCTTGGATCCGTGAAGTCATCTTACCATTACAAAATAATCCGAGTATTTCGGTTGAAAAGATTAACGCTATCAAAACCGAACTTCCTTATTTACTGAAAGAAATTGATCTCTTTGAAAATCAATTACCCAACCAATCAGTGGTTAATAAAATTACTCTTGCTATTGAGGAAATACCAACCACACCAATACCAAAATATACCTCAGGTAATATCTCAAAAACGGTGCAGTATACATCGATAGAGAGTAACCATATCAATATTCCTTCTGCCGGGATCACAATAACAGGTAATGAGCTATTTATTAATCAAGTCACTCATGCATTAAACGAGATAGATCAGATACCATCCGGAAATGTCGTTATTCAGGAACTTGAAAAACAGGGTTTGAATATACAACCTCCGTCGATGAGTGCCATTGTACGTGAAAAAGATGGGCAATTTTATGCCAGAAACAGCGCCGATAGCAGTATCGCCTTTGATCCGGAGAATCACCTGATTGGCATGGAAGAAAAAATTGCCGAAGAGCCTTGGCGTTCTCGTGAGCCCACTATTGCCTTATATCATGAGATGCTACATATCTATTATAATCGTTACCCAACGTGGTTTACTTCTATCGATAATAAAATAATTGATAAGAAAGTCAGTGGTGGTTTTTCCTCACTGGAAGAATCACGTATTGTGGGAACAAAATATTACGTCAACGATGAAAATACGTTATTTGATTTTAATAATTCTGATTATTTATTGGAAAATAATTCAGCCCTGTTAACGGAAAATCGATTTAGAGCAGAATATGCCATATTTAAAGGTAAAAGTGAGTATATTATTCGACCTTATTCTGGCAAGGGCGATAGTCAAATTCCACTGACAAACATCAAAATAAATATCAATGAATCACACCGAAATGTCATGGGCGTGGGTGATGGAAAGCCTGAAAAAATGCCAGATGAATCGGCAACTGATTACCGAAACAGAGTGAGAGAATGGAGGAAAGCCAATAAGAAACCAGAAACAGATATTGGAACTGGTGATATTAGAAAAACAAAAGCGGAAACCAGAATTAAACATTTACAAGAAAGCTATCCTCAAATAGAGCCGCAGAAAATTGAGTTAGGTGGTGCATTCCAATTATGGACGGTACCGAATAAACCGACGAATAAACTAATGCTAAGTTCACACGGATATTTCTTCTCTGATAGTGCAACTACACAAGTCCCTGCAGGGAAAACGATCCAGTTTCTTGGTCCCCACGGTAAGACATTATTAGAAGCACCAGAAAACCCATTGAACTCTCCCTTTGATGTCACATTGAGTAATAGTGGTTTGACTATACAACCTTACGCAACAATTAAAGCAGGCAACATAGCAAATCTGGCTAATGTAAAAATAGGTGATAAAACTTTTACCGTAAACGATATTCAAAATATGACTGCCAATGATGTTGAAAATTATCTGCTTGCTACCGGTGTGGAAGCTAATAAATCAAATCATGGCAGGGTAAGAAATTATGGTATCAAATATTACGAAAGAATGCCTGATGAAGAAGTTAAGGCGGCAATATGGAAAAACAGAGCAGACGATACGACAATCAATAAATATGATGCACTCGTGGTTAGCCCTGAAGCAGGAAACCGTAAAAAACTGTCTGATATTTTTGCCCTGATGAAAACAGACGAAAGGATGGCAAAATATGACGAAATAACCTTTGTCGCCTGTCGTGAAGAGCTTAATAGGATGAACATGAAATCAGTACATGATACCGGCCTTGGTGGTGGCTATGAACCCAAGCTGGAACCAACAGTTATTTCTTCACGCCGGCGACGGGAGGCGGCATTCACTCCTGATGGCGCAATAATCTATTCTGTGATTACGGTAAATTTGCACCATAATCTCACAACAGAAAAAATCGTCGGTATAGTACCTTTCTTATTTATAGATAATTAAAACGTATCTTTGCATCATCTGAAATACCAAAATAAGGTGGGGAGCCCCTCCCCGCCTTATTTATACCAGATAGACAATATTACCGGTTTACCTACCAGCAGACTGATATGTCACTGACATCTCTTTTATAAAAGACTCATATACAACCCTAAAGAACCTTAAACTCCCTAACGATGAGTGGGTAGGGTACGGATATCACCCGCACCATGTTACTAAAAGTTGCCAACGATGCGGGTATCACGCAGGTCAGAATGAACAATTTTATTGATGAAGTAGCGGATGTCGTCGCCGGCCTCGCTCATACTGCACGGGATGTGAAAGGTATGTTTGCCGAGATCGATACCGATAAGTGCCATGTTATTCATGGCGATGGCCTCATGTAAAAGAAATCACCTTGTCAAAATACGCCTACAGGGTGAGGGGGACCATCCCATTAAACATGAGGCAATCATTTAACAGCATAAACACCAATGTGGTGCCCCACACAATTTCATGCTCTCATTGACAACCCCTATTTCGCCCAGTTCCTCCATCGTTTCGTGAATTGCAGCAAACGCATTACTACGATACTTTTTAATCATATTCAATCCCTCCGAAAAATGACCTGCAAGATATGGGAGGAAAATTCAATGGATATTCTTAATGGCCTCTATGTGCTCAACTTATGAAAAGCAGAAGAATATCCCAGAATGAATGTTAAATGCCTGCGATAATTTTTATCTCGACTTTGTATTTTGGGTTCATTAAGTTAGTTGCAACTGTGCAACGTACAGGTGCACTTCCTGCCACAACCCATGCATCCCAGGTGGCGTTCATGCCGGCAAATTCGTCTCCGTTAGCCAGAAAAATAGTGGCATCGATAATTTTGCTTTTATCAGAACCGAGGCGTTGTAGCATGATATCAATGGCGGCCAGTGTATCTGCCGTCTGCTCAATAATATCACCATCCAGATTTTCTGGTACGCTAGTGTAATAAATTGTCTGGTTGTAAACCACAGCTTCGGACCAGCGATCCTGTGGATCAATACGTTCAATTGTCATAGATACTCCTTTAAGTTAGCCTCCATCTGCCTGATTTTTGGTGGTGCTCAGAACACAGTATTGGCATAATCCCTATCCATTCTATTGAAAGAGACAGTTTGTGTCAGACGATTTTGCGAAAAACGGTGCCCTTGCCAAAGCAATAAAAGGTTTCAAACCCCGTGATGCTCAAAAAGAAATGGCGGCTGCTATTGAGTGTGCGATTAAAAACCATCAACAATTGGTTGTAGAAGCAGGCACAGGGACCGGTA
This sequence comes from Photorhabdus stackebrandtii, assembly GCF_011189495.1. Taxonomy (NCBI): domain Bacteria; kingdom Pseudomonadati; phylum Pseudomonadota; class Gammaproteobacteria; order Enterobacterales; family Morganellaceae; genus Photorhabdus; species Photorhabdus stackebrandtii. Next base: position 29,119 of record NZ_PUJV01000016.1, on the reverse strand, counting down.
AGACATTTGCTTATCTGGCGCCTGCATTGCGCTCTGGGCAAAAAGTGATTATTTCTACAGGTTCTAAGGCATTGCAGGATCAGCTTTATAATCGCGATTTGCCGACTGTCGCTGAAGCAATGAATTTTTCTGGTAAGTTGGTGCTGTTAAAAGGTCGTTCGAATTATCTTTGCCTGGAAAGGCTGGAACAGCACTCTTTTGGTGGGGGGCATCTGGAAGCAGGCATTCTGTCAGATATCGTCCGGTTGAGAAGCTGGTCTTCACAAACTGAGGAGGGTGATATCAGCACCTGTCATCAGATAGCGGAAGACAGCCAGGTTTGGCCGTTGGTCACCAGCACTAACGATAATTGCCTTGGCAGTGATTGTCCGCGTTATCAAGAGTGCTTTGTTTTGAAAGCGCGTCGCCGGGCAATGGATGCGGATGTTATTGTCGTCAACCATCATCTGTTTATGGCGGATATGGTCGTGAAAGAAACCGGATTTGGTGAGTTGATCCCACAAGTAGAAGTGAAGATATTTGATGAAGCGCACCAGATTCCCGATATTGCCAGCCAGTATTTTGGTCAGCAATTAAGTAGCCGCCAACTGATGGATCTCGCCAGAGACATTATTATGGTGTACCGCACCGAAGTGCGGGATCAGGCTCAGTTACAGAAGAGCGCGGATCGCCTGAGTCAAAGTACACAGGATTTCCGGCTAGCATTGGGGGAGAATGGTTTTCGGGGGAATTTGCGGGAGTTGTTGCAGAATCCGCAGGTGCAGCGGGCGTTAGTATTGCTTGATGACGCACTTGAGCTTTGTTATGACGTGATGAAGTTGTCGCTGGGGCGTTCAGTTATACTGGATGCGGCTTTTGAAAGGGCGACAATTTACCGTAACCGTCTTAAGCGCCTGAAAGAGGTAACTATTCCCGGTTACAGTTACTGGTTTGAAAGTTATGGTCGCCATTTTCTTCTGGCATTGACACCTTTGTCTGTCTCCGACAAATTCAGTGAAATTATTAATGAACAATCAGGTTGCTGGGTTTTCACGTCAGCCACATTATCCGTTAACGAACAGCTTTCACACTTCACCGAACGGCTTGGGTTAAAAAAAGCGAAAACTTTACTGTTGCCAAGTCCATTTGATTATCAAAGTCAGACGCTGCTTTGTGTTCCTCGTCATTTGCCGTCACCGAATCAGCCTGGTGGGGCAAAATGGTTGGCAAGAATGCTTAAGCCGCTGATTGAAGCCAATAAAGGCCGCTGTTTCTTTTTATGTACGTCACACCAGATGATGCGCAGTTTGGCAGAAGAGTTCCGGGCCAGCATGACGTTACCCGTTTTGGTGCAGGGTGAAACCAGTAAAGGTCAGTTACTTTCTCAGTTTATTTCTGCCGGGAACGCATTATTGGTAGCAACCAACAGTTTTTGGGAAGGGGTGGATGTGCGGGGTGATGCGCTTTCCTGTGTCATTATCGATAAGCTGCCTTTTACGGCGCCGGATGATCCGTTGTTAAAAGCCCGTATTGAAGATTGCCAGCTTAAAGGTGGTGATGCATTCAATGAAGTTCAGTTGCCAGATGCGATTATCAGCCTGAAACAGGGTGTCGGACGACTTATTCGTGATGTCGATGATTATGGTGTGGTCGTGATTTGTGATAACCGTCTGGTGATGCGTCCTTATGGTGAAGTGTTTCTTAACAGTTTGCCGCCTTCACCACGCACCCGCGATTTAGCAAAAGCTGTTGCCTTTCTGCAAGCCCGGCAATCTCTGAAGAGCTCCAATAGGAAAGATTAATTATAAGCGAACAATTATGAAACTATGATTCTAGGGTTGTCAAACTAGGCAGAAAACAACGTCGGTGGTCAGAAAAGAATTTGGCGGAACGTGCGGGTATATCCAGAACTACAACAACGCATTCAAGAAGAAAAGAGAGTGGTATACGATGACTTCTAACAACAAAGAAGTTTATGTTTGGATACGATTACCAGAGCAAACTGAGCCAGTAGTGGCTGGCCGCCTAGAAGAATTTTAGGGTCTTGAGAGCATCCAAGGAGTTACCAAGATACGAAAAAGCTTCAGCTAACCCGAAAGAATCAAATATTACCTGAAGCTATCATTTTATGATCATTAACCACTTAAAATCTAAGCCAGCTTAATCATCACCATCCCAAGCAACAACAAAACAATACCGCCCCAACCCTTACAATTCAGACGTTGATTAAACATAACCCAACCGGCAGCAATCGTTGCGATAATGCCGAAAGCCCCCCATAAAGCATAAGCGATGGAAAGTTCGATTCCCTTCACTGCCTGGGCAAGCGCACTGAACGCCCCAAGAACAGCAACCAGTGAGAAAACCCCCATCCAATGGCGTCTGAAACCATCAGACAGTTTTAATAAAATATTCGCTAAAATTTCCAATACGACAGCAAGAAACAGGAACGCAGCATGCCACCATTCAAATTGTTGCAACATGTTATGCCTCCTTAATTTTACTGTTTTGAGTCACGGCGGCATTGACAGCTTTGTCTGCCATTTTTTTCACTGCCTCAGCCGATTTTTTGACTACCGTTTTTTTAGTCCCGGATTTAATCAGCATAATCCCGGTCACCAACAGAGCCAACCCCCCTACTTTCATCAAAGACAGTGATTCATCAAACCACATCACACTAAAAACAGTAATAAACAGAATGCCTATCCCTTCCCACAACGCATATGCAACACCCAGCGCAACTTTCTTCACAGCCATTGCCAGCAAAATATAGGATGTAGCGATCATGACATACATCACTGTCATGCCCCCCATCCCACCTGAAACGCTGGCATGTTTCATCGACAAAGTACCGATAACTTCGGTGACAATTGCCATTGCAAGGAATATCCAATAAATCATTTTCTTTCTCCTGAACACGCAAATACGCACGTCAAGACGCAAGCCAGTAAAAACACTGAACTCATCAGCAAATGAGATGAGAAATAAATAACCTGACGTTTTGACGAAATAGAAATGCCGGTTGAAAACCGGTTAGCAGGAGTAAGACGCTATAACGCACCGCACCAGTAGTGCTCACTGGATAAAATGGCAGAAAGGAAAAGCATGTGGGTGGATCTTTGAAACCGGACGCTTTTGGCGCTGTTCATGATATCTCATTCTTTCATCGCACTGATATTCCGCACGATATACTAAGAATCCTCATAGTTTAGTTTTAATTGGCCTATTACTTCTACCATATAGAATAATAGAAAGCAATTGCTTAATTTTATTCTTTAATCTTGACTGAAAACACAAATGAGCAAAAAAACCGCGATATCCGATATCTTGATGACACTAGCCCAAGCCGCTCACAGCACAACTTGGGCCTCAATATAAGGACTTACAATTCCGCGCTCATTACCCGTTATTCAAACTCATTCCACGAGCGGCCATCACGGGTGATCATGGCAACAGAAGCAACCGGCCCCCATGTTCCGGCCTGATAAGGCTTAGGCGCATCATTATCCGCAGCCCATGCGTCCATAATGGAATCAACCCACTTCCAAGCTTCCTCCACTTCATCTCGACGAACAAACAGCGCCTGAATACCGCGCATTGCTTCCAGCAACAATCTCTCATAAGCATCCGCTAACGGAATATGGTTGAACGTTTCTGAGAAACTCAGATCCAGCTTGGTTGTTTGCAAACGATGTTTATGCTCAAGCCCCGGCGCTTTGTTCAGCACTTCAATATCAATACCTTCATCCGGTTGCAAACGAATCGTCAGTTTGTTCTGTGGCAGTTGCTGATAGGATTCAGAAAACAAGTTCAACGCTGGTTTCTTAAAATAAACCACCACCTCAGAACATTTAGTTGGCAAACGTTTGCCGGTTCTCAGATAGAAAGGAACCCCAGCCCAGCGCCAGTCATCAATATCAACCCGAATAGAGACAAAAGTTTCTGTCCTGCTGGATTGGTTCGCCCCCTCTTCCTCCAGATAACCGGGAACCTTATTCCCCTGAACAAAACCGGCAGTATATTGACCACGTACTGTTTTCTCCCGTACGTTGGTGTGATCAATACGGCGCAAAGAACGCAATACTTTCACTTTTTCATCACGGATATGGTCCGTTGTCAGATCTGCCGGAGGAGACATAGCAATCATCGTCAGGATTTGCAACAGATGATTCTGAATCATATCGCGCATCTGCCCGGCTTGGTCAAAATAACCCCAACGGCCTTCAATACCGACTTCTTCCGCTACCGTAATTTGCACATGATCAATAGTCCGGTTATCCCAATTATTCACAAACAATGAATTGGCAAAACGCAGCGCCAACAAATTCAATACGGTTTCTTTACCCAGATAATGGTCAATACGATAGACTTGACACTCATTAAAATACTTGGCAACTTCATCATTGATGGCCCTGGATGATTCAAGATCGGTACCTAAAGGCTTTTCCATGACAACCCGGTTTGGCTCTTTATTCAGACCCGCCAGCCCCAATCCGTGGCAGACAGAACCAAAAGTACTGGGTGGCATGGCAAAATAGTGGATTGCAGGCCGGTTATCTTGCTTAAGAATTTTTTTCAGCCCGGTGAAATCTTCCTTTTGGTTAACATCCAGATTGCAGAAATTCAGACGCGCGCTCAATGCCTTCCATAATTCTGGATCTAATTTTTCCGGCAAGAATGTATTCAGAGCTTCTTCAACAACCTGGGTATAAGCTTTTTTATCCCAATCAGCCCGGCCAACACCGATAATCCGGGTTTCTGGGTGGATATAACCCGCTTTCTCAAGTTGATAAAGAGAAGGTAATAATTTCCGGCGAGCCAAATCCCCTTTAGCGCCAAAAATAACTAAATCACAAGCCTGAGCCGTAGATGTAACCGCCATATGTATCTCCTCATTGCGGGATATTGTAATTTTGTTACAGCCTTAACCAATAATGTACCCTTTTGGCTATAGCGCGTAAACAGCTATAGCAAATAACCCCAACCCTCTGTTAGCGACAAGTAGCACCATTGCTAAGATAATGATAGTCTTATGTCATTTTCCAACTTTTATGAAATATAATTACCGATATGAAAGTTAGACACTTGTCATACTTTTATGAAAAATATTAGATTATTGTGACTTCCCGCTGCCAGCTTCAATATATTACTAGTAATATATTTTCATAAAACTTACATAGATTTCTCCTCTGAATGAAATCGCTAAAACCACAGGTCACTGCGTTTTATGAATACACTGGAACGAGTCCAAAACAGCATTGAATACTTGAGTAAGTCAGAAAAAAAAGTGGCGCAGATAATCCTGGCTTCACCACAAACTGCCATTCATTCCAGTATCGCAACGCTGGCAAAAATGGCGGAAGTCAGTGAACCCACCGTTAACCGTTTTTGCCGTCGTCTGGATACCAAAGGTTTTCCTGACTTCAAACTCCATCTGGCCCAAAGCCTTGCCAATGGCACGCCTTATGTAAACCGTAATGTTGAAGAGAGCGATACAGTTAGTGCCTATACCAATAAGATCTTTGAATCGGTCATGGCGACGCTGGATACGGTAAAAAACAATTTGGATATTGCAGCCATTAACCGGGCTGTCGATTTACTGACTCAGGCGCGGAAAATTTCATTTTTTGGTTTAGGGGCTTCTGCCGCCGTTGCTCATGACGCGATGAATAAATTCTTCCGGTTCAACATTCCGGTAATCTATTTTGATGATATCGTGATGCAGCGAATGAGCTGTATTAACAGCGCCGAAGGTGATGTGGTCGTGCTGATATCCCATACAGGCAGAACCAAAAGCCTGGTTGAAGCGGCACAGCTTGCACGTGAAAATGACGCAACAGTTATCGCCATTACCTCTCATGATTCCCCTCTTGCCCGCGAAGCAACCCTGGCAATACTTCTGAATGTACCAGAAGATACGGATATTTACATGCCAATGGTATCAAGAATTGCTCAATTAACCATCATAGATGTTCTGGCTACCGGATTTACTTTGCGTCGTGGCGCAAAATTCAGAGATAACTTGAAAAGAGTTAAAGAAGCACTGCGAAATTCACGTTTTAATAAAATTGACTTTCCCCCGATCTGAAAGTCCTATAACTGTTGGGCTGATTCTCAACGCACTCGGTTTTTGATTGCATAGCCAGTAGCTGCTTATTGTTCATTATGTGTTTGTAAATAAATCGTTGCCCTGCTGGCTCATCCAACTTTATCGTTTATTTCAGGGTATAACTCAGCCCTTTTGGTGATCTGTTTTAACTTGACAATTAAGCCGATAGTAACAATCAGACTGAGTTCACTTTAAGTAATTTGCTATTTTGAAATTTTATTTAATACGATTACCTAAAAGAAAAATTATAAAGTTACGAAGGGGAAATTTATATCACCGAGTTAATTTAATAAAATAATTTAGGTTCAACAAATAATAACCAACCCCATATAATTAATTATAAAAATAAGAACCAGATGGTATTTTTACATCATTTATTTTAATTAATAAAATAATAATCACCCTAAAAAATCGCTAAAATGGATAGCAGCCGTTACCTCTTCGACGTAGGGTTGAAGTTGGGTATCACCTAGCGGAGTACCACAGACGACTACGTCGCCAATTTCTTCGTACCCGTTTCTAAAAATGACGTAGGCGTTTCCCTGTCGCTTAACAGAAACACCTGGCGGTAATTGCAATTTACTGCGGCTTGTTGCTTGAGTCATTTACAGTTTTCCCGCAGTGACCAGAGCTGTATGTATTGTTTTGAATGGTAACAGCAAATAATCACCTCCGGCGCGCATTCATAAGCAATGGAGGCGGGGCTTAGACTGTAGTAGCCCAATATCTTTTCATTGTTCTCGCTCACAGCAAGGTAGGTTTTTGCCCCGCCTTTCTCATGGCTCTACCTTGCATGACGGTGTAAAAACTGATTCAACGCCTCATCACCACAGTCAAAAGCACTGCGATCATGATGTTTGCCAATAGGTTCTTCGTGCCAGATCGGTAGCATTATGATTGTTTCGGCAAGGCGAATGCTGCGGCCAACAATTTATCATTGGGTGTCGGTGGGTTATCTAAAAGATCAAGAACATGCAAACTATCTCTTTCGGTCAGCTCCAACCGCTCGCTCTCGTCGATAATCTTCCGTGCCACTGACATCACATTGCGGATCACGAACTCAGTCAATTTGGTATGCTGTAAAGCGGCTGCACGCATCAACAGCGACTTTTCTTCTGAGGCAATACGTAGTGACATACGGTCGTTAGTTTCTACTGGGATCTGAGGCATGGTTAAGCCCTCCTGTTTGTACACATTAAAATTGTACACCAAGCCATGTTTATCAACAAGATGTACACAATGAAAGTGTACAAGTACCCGTATCAAATAGGGGTTTTCTGACCATAGTCCCCATTTGTTCCCTCACTCCCTCTCAACCCTTGCTACGACAAGTTTTCAAGGTAAATATCGTTTTCTGCACTCATCAATAGTAATTCAATAACTTTTTGAATATTAATGCTTTTGTCTTTGTTGCAAAATTCATATTTTCCTAAGAAGCTTAAATGGCGCCAAGCAATGGGGGACATTTGAGCTATCGCTTTCGCTTTTTGTTGATCTTTCTTTAAAAAATACTCATAGAGTCGACATAGCAACTGTGCATTGTAAAAAATAACTATTGTTGCAATAAGGCGAATGGATTCTGCATTGATACCCAAGTCTATTTCATCTTTTCCATTTAAGACCTTACCGCCACTAATCTTTGCTATTGCTGATGTTAATTGATGGTAAGATTCGCCACGACAAAGGCTGGACTGCACAATTTCACGTATTTCCTTCGAATCTATGTAGTCTAATATATAATCACTCATGATGATCCGATCAAATTCTATCAGTGCTTTCAATGTAGGATTCTTTTTATAAACCGATAATTTACGAACAACTTGGCTTTGTGTTGTTTGTTTTAATGCTAAAGAGGCTAAGATCCTTAAAACATTATCCCATTCATTAATAATCAACCCAATATCTGCTTTATCACTCGGTTTTATCACATATTTAGCGTATTTTTTGGGCTCCTGAAATCCCACTAAGTTATTATTGGCTTTATTGTTTAGCTGTTTAAATCTCGGCATAAAACGGTATCCAAATAAATGGAGTAATGCAAAGTTCACCCGATTAATGCTGTGCATATCACCGGAAATGGAAGCTATTTCAACGTCGGACTGATTACTTTCAATGATATCTAAAAGATAATGTGATTCATGTTCATTAGCTCCAATCACTTTAAGACAGAGAGGCAGATGATTTGCATTAAGCGAATATAAAACGACCCCTTTTAATAATCCAAAATACTTTTTTGAATACCGAGATTTTATTGTACTGTATTTTGTACCGAATTTTTGTCCATCAACACTGGCATGAACTCCATAGTCTGCAAGATTATATTCACTGAAAATAGGGAGTTTTTTCATTTCGTTAATAATCAGATCACTTGCGTGGCTGAGTGTTTGCTTTCGGATAAAATTGTTCTGCATATTTTCGAAATTGTTAGCTTCAACATCGCTGATTTCTTGCATTTTAGCCGGTTCTATACCTGTAGCACTTGCAACTATGACCGCATGAAGCGCCTCTTGGTTTGGTTCTGTTTTTGTGTGACGAGGCTGAATATGAGTAAAAGATTTGATATAACGTGTTTCTTCGGCAACAAAACGCATAAGATCACTAATGCTGGATACGGGTAATTTCTTAAATAAGCGGTTATTTACATCATTATCTGTCTTAATATAAGGGATATTCCACTTAATTAATTCTCCATTCTTTTTGTATTTGGCTTTAAAGCCAGTATTTTCACCTTTAAGGATACGGGTATTCACGGCATGGTATTTATTTTCTAAGGATATTTCTACTATCTCCAATAAATTAGCGATATCGTGTTTTAACAATGGCATATTTAATTGTGAAAGAATTTTTTCTTTATCTCTTTTCCATACATCAACATTAATTAACTCATCTTCCAGTGACCTAAAATTATTGCTATCTAGAATAAATACAGTACCATTTTCAATGCCTTTCATCAGGTAAAAATACAGTATAAATTCGTAACGGCCTGAATCAATTGATTTGATTTGTTTACCATCTATTGATTTTAACTTATAAAATAGGAGATAACGTTTAAAAAATGTCACCGCACTTCGTAATTCAATATTTGTACAGGTGAATTCTAATACTTTGAATATTGGTCGAAGATTTCTTTTGATAACAAGAGATTGCTGTCCATACCATTCCCAGCGATAGAAATCACGGTTTAAAATAGTATAAAATTCAGCCAAATTAGCGTAATAAATCACATTTTGTTCAGAGATATTAAGGCGAGAAATGAGCTTTTTTGATTCATAAAAAAGAGGATAGATCATTTGTTGCTTTTTAACTGTATTGATTATCTCCGTTGTGGTGAAATCTTTCTGATCCTTTTTTATCAGCGTTAATTTATAAAATAAATCATCCATATTCAAAAGGTTATCTAATTGGCTTCGAATCGTCGGTTCGATTTTGACATAAAACTTATTATTTAATCTCTGTTGTTCTTGGCGAAGTGCGCAAGAAACAATGTTCTGCATTGTTGAGTAAGCTGGACGTAATAGATTGTTATTTAAACAGCAATCTAATAGCTCTTGAAGGATAAATTTAGGTAAAGCGTGGCGTTTGACTAGTGATTTGGCTTCTTTCTCTAATTGACTAATAATCACGTTATTTATGTCAATTACGCCATATTTGTTTATCACAAAACGTCGATTGTTATAGTGATATTTTCTCGCTATTTGCTTTTTAGGGAAAGTTTCATCAGGAAAATAACGCTTTAAGATAAAAAGGACATCAGACTTTCTTTTTTGGAAACTAAATTGAAAAAAGTAATTGGTCGCTTTGTAGTATCCTAATTGAAGTATGTAATTAATTTTCTGAGATATACTTTTTAATTGAGTCAAGGTATTTTATGTCTTCAGCGTCTAATTCAAACAAAAATTCTCTTTCTTCGTCGGTAAGAATGGATAAACGCGAAGACGCCATCTGAGAGTTCCATATCAGTGAAAATTAGACTTAAAAACTGTCGGAAAACAGTTGTTTCATGCAAACGCAGGGCCTGAGCGATCATGACAGAACTCCAGCCCTCAGAGGCCAGCAGAACCGCTTTGATGCGATCACATTCCCTCTTATCACGGCAGGTGTGATGAAGGTGTTCGAGTTCGGCTTTCTGTTCATCGGTAATGAATATTTTCATGACGGATACCATGAGCCTTAGTTTGGGGAAAATCAAGCAGTTTCAATAATCACGGGTATAAATACTCTTCGAATAGTAATAATTCCATATTTATTAATCTCGATTTCGATATCGGGCATGAAGTTAACATGAAATCATCATTGTTAAATATGGCGGAGCTTTTTATGGAGGAGAAAAATAAAAAATATTTTATAGATTACCTGTCGCTGACCCCAGACGTCAATGAGAGTATTGCGGCGGAAGTGATAGAACTGTTACATCAACAGCGCTCTTACTATTTATCCTACGGAGCCACATCCCTGAAAGAGACCTCATTTATTTATGATTTAATTAATCTTCATGTTAATGGTCTCTGAATACTCTATAGTGTAATTTTTTTGGTATAATCATAGTGGTTTATATTTAAAGAGAGTTGCTATGAAAGAGAGAATTATTGAAGTTGTGCAATACAATCCGTTATGGCCTCTGTTATTTGAAGAGGAAGTCAGGTCGTTAAGTGCTCTCCCCGGCTTTGATTCCTGTACATTTCATCATATTGGTAGTACCAGCATAGAAGGGCTTGCTGCCAAACCAATAATAGACATCCTAGTGGAAGTTGGTGATTTAAATAAATTTGACGAATATTCGGAACTACTCTCAACTAAAGGGTATAAAGCAAAAGGTGAATTTGGTATTCTAGGGAGACGTTATTTTCAAAAAGGTGGTGACAATCGCACTCATCAGATACACGTTTTTGAAAAAGGTAGCCATCATATCACAGAGCATTTAGCATTCAGAAACTATTTAAGAAGACCTATGGCGATTTAAAAACAGAAATTGTCAAAACATGCAACAATGATATAAAGAAATATTCAGCGGATAAACATGATTTTATTACTCATCATTTGGCATGAGCCAGGCATAAAAGGCTTCGACCAGTGCATCTTGTTCTATCATTTTGATAATATTCGCAATACAGTGGCGGCGAGGAATACCGTGAGTAAAGTTGGTATATTGTTTAAGCCACTCGAATTGTATCTCACCAAATTCCTGGATTGATTTCCAGCCAGAAGCCCCACATAACACAGCGGAAAAAGCTAAAAAAATCACATCCATTAATTCATGTTTTTTATTGATGTCAGAACGTGGGTCATCTATTTTGCTGATAAAGTTGAAAATACTCATTATTAAGATCACGCTTTTATAGAATAGAGAGATCTTAACGTTTTAATGAGAAAAGTGGCTATAAAAAGTTATATTTTGGTCTTTATTTAACCCAAATAACCTTGTTAAAATTGTGAGATCTTGCCCTGATATAAAAAACTACCGGAACAGGTCTGTATTTATAGCGTGAATGGTATATTTACTTCCTTACCATTCGGCAGAGCATGAACTCCCTGATTATCTGGTCCGATTGTTGATGCAACTACACGCCCATTATCACTATATTGTTGAACAAATAGTCGAGTTAGAAGCTGAATTAAAACACACGATCACAACGGATGACACAGCCCTGCGTCTTATGGTCATCCCCGGTGTTGGTTTAATCACAGCTAGTTGACTTTCTTCACCGTTGGGAGATGGTCAACAATATGCCAAAAGTCGTGATTTTGCCGCATCAACGGGATTAGTTCCCAGGCAACATAGCACATCACGACACAGCACACGGTATTTGACGCCTGATTCTGCGTTATTATTAATCAATTTAAACGTTACTCCACTGGTTTTGCGAAGACTGATAATTGATGACATGATCGGCCTATCGGCCTGATGAGAAACCTAAAGGTTAAGATGGCTTATGAAAGCCGAGTGGTTTTTTAGGAACATCAGGCGCGGAACTCATCGAGGCGCGGGCATCCTTGCCTATAGTGACGCCGGATAGATTTAAGCAAGCCAAAAATTCATCAAAATGAGTGTTGCAAAAACGAGGGTGACCATAGATTTAACCTTGATTCGGTAAATCTGACGGAAGCACAAATACCAGCGCATAATCATACATTTTTTGGGACAACGAGCACATTTGATTATGGCACCAAAACCACCAGTATCGCCGGAGATCACTATCATGATAGCGGTTGAGGTGAAATTATAGTGGAATTTATCTTTCACCATTGAAAATACCGCCTGCTGCTTTTCAATACCAAAACCCTCTAGGACCATTAGATTATTGATAAATCGGGAACAAATCATGATAGGATAGAAACATGGCAATGAATATCCACCATAAAGGGTTAGCTGATTCGCCAGGGCATAGTGATTGTGTAAAAACGTTCTCCTGTAGTTCCCCTACAGAGACAACTGTCAGGCACAAGCACTACAGCGAAAAGTATCGGTATGCGCTGATACGGGTCACAAGAAGCCCTACGATAGTCGCTTGCGACTTTGCAGTGGGCATACTAACAGGTCAACGGAGTAATGCATGTCTAGACGGCTCAGAAGAACTAAGATCGTTACTACACTTGGTCCGGCTACCGACCGCGATAATAACCTTGAAAAGATTATTACTGCGGGTGCAAATGTAGTCCGCCTCAACTTTTCCCACGGCACCGCAGAAGATCACATCCAGCGTGCCAATAAAGTCCGCGAGATCGCCGCCCGCCTGGGGTGCCATGTCGCTATTCTTGGCGATCTTCAGGGACCTAAAATCCGCGTATCAACGTTTAAAGAGGGCAAAATTTTCCTGAATATCGGAGATAAATTTCTGCTTGATGCCAACCTTGGCAAAGGCGAAGGCGATAAGGAGAAAGTAGGTATTGATTACAAAGGCTTACCTGCTGATGTTGTCCCGGGTGATATTCTACTGCTGGATGATGGCCGTGTTCAATTGAAAGTATTAGAAGTTCAGGGAATGAAAGTATTCACAGAAGTGACAGTGGGTGGCCCGCTATCCAACAATAAGGGTATCAACAAACTGGGCGGGGGTTTATCTGCTGAAGCCCTGACCGAAAAAGATAAAGAAGACATTATCACCGCCGCCAGAATCGGTGTTGATTACCTCGCCGTCTCTTTTCCCCGCACCGGTGAAGATCTCAATTATGCCCGCCGTTTGGCGCGGGATGCCGGTTGCGAAACGCAGATCGTGGCAAAAGTTGAACGTGCAGAAGCCGTTAGCAGTGATGAAATCATTGATGAAATCATTCTGGCCTCCGATGTTGTGATGGTTGCCCGTGGTGACCTCGGCGTAGAAATCGGTGATCCAGAGTTGGTTGGTGTGCAGAAAAAACTGATCCGCCGCGCCCGCCAGTTGAATCGTGTAGTGATTACCGCGACACAGATGATGGAATCCATGATCACCAACCCAATGCCGACCCGTGCAGAAGTTATGGATGTGGCAAACGCAGTTCTTGACGGTACTGACGCGGTGATGCTCTCCGCTGAAACCGCAGCGGGCCAATACCCTGCCGAAACTGTTGCCGCCATGGCGCGGGTCTGTCTGGGAGCGGAAAAAATGCCAGGGCTCAGCGTATCCAAACATCGGCTAGACACTATTTTCGACAGTACCGAAGAAGCAATTGCCATGTCCACCATGTACGCGGCAAACCATCTAAACGGTGTTAAAGCGATTATCGCAATGACCGAATCAGGCCGCACTACACGAATAATGTCCCGCATCAGTTCTGGTCTACCCATTTTCTCTATGTCCCGTCATGAGAAAACTCTGAACCAAACGGCACTTTACCGTGGTGTTACACCGGTTTATTGCAGCAGTCATACTGACGGCATCACAGCAGCCAATGAAGCCGTTAACCGCCTGCGCGATAAAGGTTATCTGATATCCGGCGACCTTGTTCTGGTGACTCAGGGCGACCAAATGGGAACCATTGGCAGTACCAACACCTGCCGTATTCTTGAAGTGGAATAAAAACTCGCTACATTAGCGTCAGGTTTCCTGGAAGAGATAGATTAAATCGAGAAGAGTAACGCACTTCACTTATCCAACACGACCGACGGTAAAAAAGGTTTTTACCGTCTCTCACGGTTCGTCTTAACAAACTGGTGTTTTAGCTGGGCCGAATGCTCTGTAAACAATTCTGAGCTGTTTTTAAAATCACAGATCTTCCCTATTATACGGCTCAATATCCCCTTCTTTGCGGGTCTTAAGCAATTTAAGGATCCATGTATATTGCTCAGGATTTGGCCGAACTAATTGTTCCAACTCTTCATTCATCCGGCGGGCAATAAAAGTATCATCTTTGCCTTCAATATCCTCCATTGGAGGACGAATATAAATATCAAGCTGATGAGTACGGTAATTATAAACCGGAAACAGTGGCACAATCGCCGCACGGCAAATCTTCATCAACCTCCCAATGGCCGGTAATGTCGCCTTATACGTTGCGAAAAAATCAACAAATTCACTGTGTTCCTCTCCATGATCTTGATCAGGCAGGTAATATCCCCAGTAACCCTGGCGAACCGTAGCAATAAAAGGTTTAATGCCTGCATCACGGGAATGTAAGCGACCACCAAAACGACCCCGGACTTTATTCCACAGATAATCTGCTACAGGGTTCTTCTGATGATGAAACATCGCCGCTGCTTTTTGTCCATTAGCTGTCAGTAATATCGCCGGAATATCCACAGCCCAGCCATGAGGAACCATGAAAATAATGTTTTTCCCCTGCGCTTTCAGGTGACGGGTAATCTCTTCACCATGCCAATGCGTCCGGCTTAACGCTGATTTTGTACCACGCAAACAAATCTCAGCCAGCATAACAAAAGGTTGAGGCGCAGTAGAAAACATTTCATCAATCAACGCCTCGCGCTGCTGCTCTGTCAATTCCGGCATACAGTAGCACAGATTGATCCTCGCTCTGCGGCGCGCCCCTTTTGCCAGCCTGCCAGCCAGCCAGCCTATTTTAGCCAACAAAGGATCACGCATTTTAACCGGGAAGTAAGTCAGCCCAGCCAATACACCTACTCCCAACCATAATCCCCAATAACGAGGATGCAGGTAGGATTTATGAAATGTCGGCACATAACCCACTTTACTGTCTGTATCTGTCTCTTTATGCATGAGCTAACTCTTTAGAACAAAACGATGTCTGCCATTTTAGTACAGAAATTTATATCAGTGGATATCAACCCATCTTTTTCTGGCATAGACAAAACAACGGCGGATGATATCAATCATCCACCTTAAAGTCTGTCATTAATGTGTAATTAAGCTAATCCAGCAAAAGCTGAGGTGTTACCTCTTTTACCGTTGCCAGGAATTCTGTGCGATCTTTACCACTCAGACCACCAGAACGCGGCAATTTCGCCGTTAATGGATTTACCGCCTGCTGATTGATCCAGAATTCATAGTGCAAATGAGGCCCCGTGGAACGACCGGTACTACCGGACAACGCGATACGATCACCACGTTTTACCTTCTGCCCTGGTTTCACCAACAGTTTTCTCAGGTGCATATAACGGGTGGTATATTGGCGGCCATGACGAATAGCGATGAAGTTCCCTGCCGCCCCATTATATTTGGAGACAATAACCTCACCGTCACCTACCGCCAAAACCGGGCTTCCCACCGGCATAGCAAAATCCACCCCTTTGTGTGGTGCGACACGCCCTGTTACCGGATTCACACGCCGGGGATTAAAGTGAGAAGATACACGGAATTGTTTCGTTGTTGGAAAACGTAAAAAGCCGCGTTCAAGACCGGAACCTTCACGATCATAAAAACGCCCATCTTCCGCACGGATAGCATAATAATCTTTACCGCTACTGTTCAGGCGAACACCCAGTAATTGGCTCTGTT
Source organism: Photorhabdus stackebrandtii (assembly GCF_011189495.1). NCBI lineage: Bacteria > Pseudomonadati > Pseudomonadota > Gammaproteobacteria > Enterobacterales > Morganellaceae > Photorhabdus > Photorhabdus stackebrandtii. Next base: position 13,144 of record NZ_PUJV01000016.1, on the reverse strand, counting down.
CACTGTGACCATCCAGCATTTCACGGGAAAGTAATACAGAGAAGCGATCACCTTTATGTAATTTGCGCAAATCAATTTGCCATTGCAGTGCCTTGGTGACTTCACGTGCTTCACTGCTGGTTAATCCCGCGTTTAAAGCACTGCTGGTAAAGTTACTATCAACCACACCTATAATCGCGCTGTTTTTCCACTCACCTTTCTGAAATGATTTCGTTTCTTTAAAGACATCACCTTCACGGGTATAAATACGGCTTTCACGACGGGAAACACCCCAAGTCAGACTTTGCAGATCACCCGCTTCATTTACCGTCCATGATAATGGCTGACCAATGTTCAGCCCCCGTAACACTTTATGCTGACTTGCCAGTAACGCCACGTCAGAAGCATCAATACCAAATTGCGTCAAAATGCTACTGAGGGTATCACCGTCAGAGACAATATATTCATGCGGAGTTTGAGCCGTCGCTTCCGAATTCGTCTCTTCATCGGGAATGCCCTCATCCGGTAATTGCTCACTACTATCCGCAATAATCTCATCAGTATTTGCCGGGGCACTGATAGCAATACTGCCGGTACTTATTTCTTCCTGTTCATGATGATAAGCAATTGGCTGCCACATCGTGACAACCAATGTCGCCAAAGTCAGCGAACCCAGCATAATCTTATGCGGTCGCGGTAACTCCCTATACACCAGAACGATAGTTTTAACTATCTGCTGCACTAATCGAATTCCTTATTACTTTAATTCAGGCAACTCGCGTATTGTTCCGACAACTGAGTTATAAATTTCATATAGCTGTCCTTATCCAATACGATGCGGCCTCCTAACGGGTCTAAAGTGCCCATACGCACCCCCGTATTCTTCGCTACCGCATTAATAACGGTCGGCCTGAATTGCGGTTCAGCAAAAATGCAGGTTGCCTTCTGCTCAACCAATTGTGTTCGTATATGATGTAATTTTTGCGCGCCGGGCTGTATTTCAGGGTTAATCGTAAAATGCCCTAACGGGGTCAAGCCATAATGCTGTTCGAAATAGCCATAGGCGTCGTGAAAAACAAAATACCCCCTACCGCGCGCCAGCTGAAGAATATTAGCAATATTTTTGTCAGTTTGCGCAAGATGAACGTTGAATTTACGTAGGTTTACGTCCAGTGCCGCTTTTTTCTGCGGATAACGCGCTAATAATTGGTCATGGATCCCCTGAGCAGCCTGTTTCGCTATTTCTGGCGACAACCAAATGTGCATATTATATTCACCATGAGAATGATGTTCATGGTTCTCTTCATGGTTATGATGATTCGATTCCTGTAAATCTTCATCATTCTTTAGCAATAGTGGTTTAATCGCCGGCAATTGCGCTAATACCAGCTGTTTATCTTGTGGCACTTTGGTTAACGGTTTAGACAAAAAGATTTCCATATCAGGACCAACCCACACAAATAAATCTGCCTGATTAATCTTCTTAAGATCAGACGGTTTCAATGCATAATCATGTGGTGAAGCGCCATCAGGCAACAATACCTGCGTATCAGTAACACCCTCAGTTATTGCCGCAGCAATAAAACCCAACGGACGAATTGATGTCACCACATCAGCATTAGCCGATGGTATTGTTCCTGACATAAAAACAGTGGCAATTGCAGCTTTGCAGAAAAATTTCTGCGCCAATTTATATGATTTGTGCAACATAATGTAAATATCTCGTGGACAGAAGCAAGAATTGTTATATTATAACATCTCAATGTTCACGCAAGATATATTTAGCATGTCGACACTCATCACTTTAAAAAATGTTGCAGTTACCTTCGGCAACCGTCAGGTATTAAACAATATTTCTCTTAGCTTGCAACAAGGGAATATCCTGACGTTGCTGGGTCCCAATGGTGCCGGTAAGTCAACATTAGTCCGTGTTGTTTTGGGGCTTATTGAGCCGTCATCCGGCACGATTGAGCATACCGATGGACTGAGAATCGGCTATGTTCCACAGAAGTTGCATCTTGATCCTACCCTGCCACTGACAGTCAAACGCTTTATGATGCTGAAACCTGGCGTAAAATCCGCCGATATATTGCCGACGCTTGAACGGGTTAACGCGGCTCACCTCTTGCAGCAACCGATGCAAAAATTATCCGGCGGAGAAAACCAACGGGTTTTATTAGCCAGAGCGCTATTAAATCAACCCCAATTGCTGGTGCTTGATGAACCGACACAAGGCGTTGATGTTAATGGTCAGTTAGCACTGTATGATTTAATTAATCAAATCAGAACTGAATTACATTGTGCTGTACTGATGGTATCCCATGATTTGCATTTGGTGATGGCGAAAACAGACGAAGTTTTATGCCTTAATCAACATATTTGCTGTTCGGGTACACCGGAAGTTGTTTCAACTCACCCTGAATTTATCGCTATGTTTGGTCATCATGGCACCGGGCAATTAGCAATATATCGGCATCAACATAATCACCATCATGATCTGAAAGGAAAAATTATCTTGAAAAATAACAGGGAATGCCAGTGATGATTGAATTATTACTCCCCGGTTGGTTGGTTGGCATATTATTGGCGATTGCTGCCGGACCATTAGGATCATTTGTTGTCTGGCGCAGAATGTCCTATTTTGGCGATACTCTGGCTCATGCGTCATTATTGGGCGTCGCTTTCGGATTATTACTCAATATCAGCCCTTTTTACGCGGTTATCGCGGTCACGTTGATATTGGCAATCATGCTGGTCTGGCTGGAAAAACGACCGCAACTGGCCATTGATACTTTATTGGGGATTATGGCTCACAGCGCCTTATCATTAGGCTTGGTGGTTGTCAGTTTAATGTCCAATGTGCGGGTTGATTTAATGGCTTATCTGTTTGGTGACTTACTGTCAGTCACTTATGAAGATATCTGGCTGATTGCAATCGGTGTCGCTATTGTTACTACACTGCTGTTCCGGCAATGGAACGCCCTGCTTTCTATGACAGTCAGCCAAGAAATGGCGTTTGTGGATGGCATTAAAATCCAGCGGTTGAGAGTGCTGTTAATGCTGGTAACAGCCTTGACAATTGGCCTGGCAATGAAGTTTGTCGGCGCTCTGATTATCACTTCTCTGCTGATTATTCCCGCTGCCACCGCTCGCCGTTTTGCCCGTACACCGGAACAAATGGCCGGTATTGCCATTATCGTTGGTATGCTCGCTGTCACCGGCGGATTAGCTTTTTCCGCCTTTTATGACACGCCAGCCGGGCCTTCTGTTGTTCTGTGCGCTGCGGTGCTATTTATTATCAGCCTACTCAGTAAGGCAAGAAGTTGATTCACTGAGTTGCTACGCTCAATTACCAATGAAGAAAACCCGGGATAGGGTTCCCTTGACGGAGCCCCATCCCAATTAGCTCACACTGCAAACTGATTGTGCCTAATCTCTGACCATACCAAAATGGCGATAAGCATGATCGGTGGCGATTCGTCCACGGGAAGTCCGTTGAATAAAACCTTGCTGGATCAGGAATGGCTCCAGCACATCCTCAATCGTTTCCCGCTCCTCACCGATGGCGGCGGCAAGGTTATCCACCCCCACAGGCCCGCCCATAAATTTATCAATGATGGCAATCAATAACTTACGATCCAGATAATCAAAACCGGCAGAATCCACACTCAGCATATCCAGCGCCTTGGTAGCAATTTCACTATCAATCCCACCATTCCCTTTCACCTGAGCAAAATCACGCACCCGACGCAGTAAACGGTTGGTAATACGCGGCGTTCCACGGGAACGCATGGCAATCTGCCGCGCACCATCATTAGTAATATCCACCCCCATATAACGGGCGCTGCGGGAGACGATACTTTGCAAATCATCCACATTATAAAATTCAAGGCGCTGCACAATACCGAAACGATCACGCAGTGGAGAAGTCAGGGAGCCTGCACGCGTGGTAGCGCCAATCAGGGTAAAAGGCGGCAAATCAATTTTGATCGAACGGGCTGCCGGCCCCTCGCCAATCATAATATCCAGCTGATAGTCTTCCATTGCCGGATAGAGAATCTCTTCCACCACCGGCGATAAACGGTGAATTTCGTCGATAAACAAAACATCGTGCGGTTCAAGATTTGTCAGCATTGCCGCCAAATCCCCCGCCTTTTCCAAGACCGGGCCAGACGTTGTGCGAAGATTTACCCCCATCTCATTGGCAACAATATTCGCCAGGGTTGTTTTCCCCAACCCGGGCGGGCCAAAAATCAGCAGATGGTCAAGGGCATCACCACGCTGTCTGGCCGCCTGAATAAAAATCTCCATCTGCTCACAGACCTGCGGCTGCCCGACATATTCAGACAGTAATTTGGGTCTGATTGCGCGGTCAATGGCTTCATCATCTTGTAAAACTTCCGCGGAAACCAGACGGTCAGCTTCAATCATGGTATACCCCTGTGATTAAAGAGCGGCACGAAGTGCTTCGCGGATAAGTGTTTCACAATCAGCTCCCGGTTTAGCGACTTTACTGATCATTCGGCTGGCCTCTTGCAGCTTATAACCCAGAGAGACTAACGCGGCGGCGGCTTCCGCTTCGATATCAGCATCAGAAGTTGTCTGTTTGGCGGTTGCCGGCAGATTAATATCACTGCTCTGATTAAACAGATCGCCATTAAGCCCTTTAAAACGATCTTTCATTTCAACCACCAGCCGTTCAGCCGTTTTTTTACCCACACCCGGCAATTTAACCAGAGAAGCAATCGCCTCTTTCTCAATCGCAGAAACAAATTGCTGCGCAGACATACCCGAAAGAATAGCCAGCGCTAGTTTAGGGCCGACGCCATTCACTTTAATCAGTTCACGGAACAGCGCCCGCTCCTGTTTATCATTAAAACCATAAAGTAATTGCGCATCTTCACGCACCACAAAGTGAGTAAACAGAACAGTTTCCTGTCCGGTCTCAGGCAATTCATAAAAACAGGTCATTGGCATATAAACTTCATAACCCACGCCATTCGTTTCCAGCAAAACCAACGGTGGTTGTTTTTCCAGCACAATTCCTCTGAGACGCCCTATCACTTGTTTACCCCCTGCAAATAAAACTGATTATTCTGCTAATGCTTATAACATAAAAAAAGCTGGATGCATATCCAGCCGTTATTTTAAACGTCCTCGCGCCAGCATTAATCTGGGATCACCGACACGCAAAAGATTCTGATTAAAGTGGCAATGGGTTATCGCAATTGCCAACGCATCTGCCGCATCAGATTGCGGATTAGCAGACAATTTCAGCATAGAACGCACCATATGCTGAACCTGACTTTTTTCAGCCGCCCCAGTGCCGACAACTGTCTGTTTAACCTGCCGGGCAGCATATTCAAAAACCGGTACAGATTGATTTACCGCAGCCAGAATAGCAACGCCACGCGCTTGCCCTAATTTCAGCGCTGAATCCGGGTTTTTCGCCATAAACACCTGCTCAATAGCAAAAGCATCCGGTTGGAATTGCGTAATAATTTCAAGGATACCGGCATAAATGCGCTGTAACCGGTTAGGCAGATCATCAACTTTTGTCCGGATACAGCCACTGCCAAGGTAGATCAAATGGCGCCCCTGCTGGCGGATCACACCATAGCCAGTGACACGGGAGCCTGGGTCGATACCTAAGATAATCGCCATATCTGTTTATTCGCCTTTATGATCATCTTTCAATAAGGGGGAATAAAAACGTTAGAGAAAGTGCCCTGAACCCCCAGTGCACTTTCTCTACGCTATACAACCCGATTGAAATTACAGCAGAGCTGCAACTTCATCAGAGATTTCACCGTTATGGTAAACCTCTTGTACGTCGTCTGAATCTTCCAGCATATCGATAAGACGCAGTAACTTAGGCGCGGTTTCCGCATCCAATTCAGCTTTAGTGGAAGGGATCATCGAAACTTCTGCTGATTCGGCAACAAAACCGGCAGCATCCAATGCATCTTTCACGTCACCAAACGTTTCTGGTGAGGTGTAGACATCAATAGCGCCATCATCATAGGTTTCCACATCATCAGCCCCTGCTTCCAACGCCGCTTCCATAACAGCATCTTCATCCAATCCCGGCGCATAAGAAATTACGCCTTTCTTGGTGAACAGATAAGCAACAGAGCCATCCGTACCCAGATTACCGCCGGTTTTAGTGAAAGCATGACGAACATCAGAAACCGTACGGTTACGGTTATCACTCAGACATTCAACCATTACCGCGGTACCCCCCGGACCATAACCTTCATAAATGATGGTTTCCATGTTGTCAGCATCATCGTTGCCAACACCACGGGCAATAGCCCGGTTCAAGGTATCGCGGGTCATGTTGTTGGACAGCGCTTTATCAACCGCCGCCCGCAGACGTGGGTTAGCTGCCGGATCACCACCACCCAAACGGGCAGCCGTTACCAGCTCCCGAATAATTTTGGTGAAAATTTTACCGCGTTTCGCATCCTGTGCCGCTTTGCGGTGCTTGGTATTGGCCCATTTACTATGACCTGCCATAAGGTTCTCCGATAAAACATCTAATTAACTTAATTAATCACAAATTCTTCAATTGCCTGCCGATTACTCCATGACTTAGTGAGCTTTGCCGCTTTATCCGCATCCAGCCACTGGTAAGCCTGGTGTTCAGTCAACAGGAGTTCTCGCTCTTGAGGCAATGCCAGACAGAACCAGTACTCTTTATTACGGGTTACTCCCGGAGCATAACGATGACGCAAATGGGTAAAAATCTCATAATAAAGCGAGCGCCGGCAATTTATCAGTTCAAGATTTTCACCGATGATATCAATACCGACTTCTTCTTGCACTTCACGCAATGCTGTCTCACGCGGCGTTTCGTCCCCGTCAAGGCTACCCGTCACAGATTGCCAAAAATCAGGATCATCCCGCCGCTGTAGCATCAGCACCCGTCTGCTGGAAAACGCATAAATAACAACCAGAACAGATTCAGGGCGCTTATAAGCCATTATTCACTCTCTTTCCGGGCCACAACCGAAATTGACAGATCTTCAAGCGCGGCCAGATTTGCATAACTTGGCGCTTCGGTCATCAGACAAGCAGCAGCGGTGGTTTTAGGGAACGCGATAACATCACGGATGTTATCGGTCCCTGTCAGCAACATCACCAGACGGTCAAGACCGAATGCCAGGCCTGCATGGGGTGGCGTCCCAAACTTCAGCGCATCCAGCAAGAAACCAAATTTTTCCTGCTGCTCCTGCTCATTAATTCCCAAAATGCGGAACACCGCTTGTTGCATGTCGTTACGGTGAATACGCACTGATCCCCCACCCACTTCATAGCCATTAATCACCATATCGTAAGCATTGGCAATGGCTGAAAGCGGATTTTGCGCCAACGCTTCCGCTGACATATCACGCGGTGAAGTAAACGGATGGTGCATTGCACTCAAACCGCCTTCATCATCATTTTCGAACATTGGGAAATCGATAACCCACAGCGGTTGCCAGCTATTCAGTTGCGTCAGGTTCAAATCGCGACCTAATTTCAGACGAAGTGCTCCCAAGGCATCAGTGACCACTTTGATACTGCCGGCACCGAAGAACAGAATATCGCCATCCTGCGCACCGGTACGGGAAAGCAGACCTTCAATCACTTCTGCATTCAGGAACTTCGCCACCGGGCTTTGTACCCCTTCCAGACCCGCACCACGATTATTGACTTTTATCCACGCCAACCCTTTGGCGCCGTAAATCCCAACAAATTTGCCATATTCATCAATTTGTTTACGGCTCAGTTCAGCCCCACCCGGAACGCGGATAACCGCTACGCGGCCTTTACTGTCATTCGCCGGTTCAGCAAAAACACTGAACTCCACATTCTTGACCAGATCAGCGACATCGACCAGTTCCAGTGGGTTACGTAAATCAGGTTTATCAGAACCGAAACGGCGCATGGCCTCAGCAAAAGTCATGACCGGGAAATGCCCGAGATCAACACCTTTAATTTCCAGCCACAATTCGCGGATCATCGTTTCCATCATTCCCCTTACCTGCTCGGCAGTCATAAAGGACGTTTCCACGTCGATCTGAGTGAATTCTGGCTGGCGGTCCGCACGCAAATCTTCATCACGAAAGCATTTCACAATCTGATAATAACGATCAAAACCGGACATCATCAGCAATTGCTTAAATAACTGCGGGGATTGAGGCAATGCATAAAATTTGCCTTTATGAACGCGGCTCGGCACTAAATAATCACGGGCACCTTCTGGTGTGGCTTTAGTCAGCATCGGCGTTTCAATATCCAGGAAATCCTCACCATCCATAAAACGGCGGACAAAGCTGGTAATTTTAGCGCGTGTTTTCAGGCGATTTGCCATTTCAGGACGGCGCAGATCAATATAGCGATATTTCAGACGCTGCTCTTCACTGTTCGTCTGGTTGCTATCCAAAGGCAAAGATTCAGAGCGGTTGATAATATTCAGACTTTCCGCAAAAACCTCGATTTCACCGGTAGCCATATCTTTATTGATTTGACTGTCAGGACGCGCGCGTACAGTACCGGTGATTTGAATACAGAATTCATTACGCAGCTCAGAAGCCAAAGAAAACGCTGCTTGCTGATCCGGATCAAAAAATACCTGAACGATACCTTCACGATCACGCATATCAATAAAAATCAGGCCACCCAGATCACGGCGGCGGTTTACCCAACCACAAAGAGTCACTTTCTGGCCTTCATGGGTCAGATTCAACTGCCCACAATAATCAGTACGCATACAATATCCTTTTACTCGGCTGTTGTGCTTTCGCTGCGGAAATTTTGGCATCGTTCTTGAACTTTTTTAAATACGAAAAGTTCAGAACTGTCAAAAAAGGCCACCATTATAATAGAAATTCTGCTCAGAGATAAGGGTAGGCAATATCCTGGATAATACAATTGCCTTGATGTCTGATAATCAGACAATTTATTTTCAATTCCTGTTTTTTATAGCGACAGTTTTATTTTTGAGGTTTATCATAACCTAATTGGCCAATTTCGGTTAGGCAATGGAGTTAAAAATGGTTAGCTCGCTTTATGTTGTGTTGGGCGCACTATTATTGATTAAGCTGTCTTTTGATGTGGTTAAACTAAGAACGCAATATCGGGTTTCATATGGAGATGGTGGTTTTTACGAATTGCAAACCGCTATCCGTATTCACGGCAATGCTGTGGAATATATTCCCATCTCTATGTTATTACTGGTGATGATGGAGATGAACGGCTCGAATGTCTGGATGATACATGTCTGTGGTTTGATCCTGCTCACTGGCAGGTTGTTACATTATTATGGCCTGTACCACCGTGAGTTCCGCTGGCGACGTTCAGGCATGGTAGCAACCTATCTCTCCATGGTATTGATGGTGATTGCCAATATTTACTACCTGCCCTGGGAACAGATATTTTCTCTTTATGTCTGATATTGCCGCCACTGAAACAAACAGGCAGCGAGTTCCGCTGCCTATTAATTCCAACCGTAGCTGTTCCATCCCCTGCAAATATGTCCCCATTGGGTTACGTTTCAAATCGGTAATATTTGCTACTACATTTGTTAAGATCTGATATGCCATACACCACCTCATTCTTTTATGTAAGCAAACAATAGGTCATTTAAAGGTGCTTTTTAATACAGAGAAAATTGGTTCAAGGTCAAGCTTTACATCTGTTAGAATGTCGCCTTCTATTTTTTCTAATAATCAATGCTGTTATGTCAAATCAAGATCCTCACAATCAAAGGGATAGCCTGTTTGCCGCTCCCATTGCCAATCTAGGTGACTGGCGTTTCGATGAACGGGTTGCAGAAGTTTTCCCTGATATGATCCAACGCTCTGTGCCAGGTTATTCAAATATTGTTTCCATGATTGGTATGCTGGTCAGTCGTTTCGTGACATCAAACAGTCAAATTTATGACCTGGGTTGTTCTCTTGGCGCATCAACCCTGGCGATGCGCCGCAATATTATGGCTGAAAATTGCAAGATCATCGCCGTTGATAATTCTCCGGCCATGGTAGAACGCTGTCGTCGCCATATTGATGCATTCCGGGCGCACACACCGGTTGACGTTATTGAAGCTGATATTCTCGACATTGACATTCAGAATGCCTCAATGGTTGTGCTGAATTTCACCTTACAATTTCTCAACCCGCAAGATAGGCAAGGTTTACTTAACCGGATTTATCAGGGATTACGTCCAGGTGGTGTGTTAGTTTTATCCGAGAAATTCAGTTTTGAAGATCAACAGATTGGTGAGTTGCTGTTTAATATGCACCATGATTTTAAGCGTGCTAACGGCTACAGCGAACTGGAAATCAGCCAGAAACGCAGCATGCTTGAAAATGTGATGCTGACGGATTCCATCGAAACACATAAATCCCGCCTCCATCAGTCTGGTTTTGAACATGTTGAAGTCTGGTTTCAGTGTTTCAATTTCGGCTCATTATTGGCGATAAAAGGAGCTGATAAATGATCGATTTCGGTAATTTTTATCAGCTTATCGCCAGGAGCAACCTCCAACACTGGCTTCATTGTCTTCCGGTTCAACTGGATGAATGGCAAAAAGCCGCCCTGCATGGCAATTTTAAATCGTGGATCAAGACTCTGGAAAACCTACCCAAAATTTCGCCGACCAAATTAGATCTGAAAAATGGTGTGATTGCAGAACGGGATCCACCGCTATCCACGGGTGAAAAAGTCTGTATTACCAATATATTGAGAGTATTTATGCCATGGCGCAAAGGGCCATTCTCTCTTTATAATGTGAATATCGATACTGAATGGCGTTCAGATTGGAAATGGGATCGGGTACTGCCCCATATTTCTCCCTTAGCGGGCCGGACAATTCTTGATGTTGGCTGTGGCAGCGGCTATCACCTGTGGCGGATGGTCGGTGAAGGGGCTGAACTTGCGGTTGGTATCGATCCGACTCAGCTTTTTCTTTGCCAGTTTGAAGCCGTCAGAAAGTTGCTTGGCAGCGATCAACGTGCTCATCTTTTACCTCTGGGAATCGAACAATTACCGGCACTGGCCGCTTTTGATACCGTTTTTTCAATGGGCGTCCTCTATCACCGTCGTTCCCCACTCGACCATCTTTGGCAGTTAAAAAACCAACTGGTATCCGATGGCGAATTGGTGCTGGAAAGTTTGGTTACTGAGGGTGATGAACACACTTGCCTAATCCCTGGCGAGCGCTATGCCCAGATGCGTAATGTTTATTTCATCCCATCAGCGAAAATGCTAAAAGTCTGGCTGGAAAAGTGCGGTTTTGTTGATGTCAGGATTGTCGATCATGCCATAACTACCACGGAAGAACAGCGCCGTACAGACTGGATGAAAACAGAATCGTTATCTGATTTTCTCGATCCTGAGGATAGTGGTAAAACCATCGAGGGCTATCCAGCCCCGCTGCGTGCCGTACTGATTGCCCGTAAGCCCTGATAATTTGAAATCTGGCCCAGCAGGGCCAGTTCGAAATTGGCTTAACAACAGAATTTATTCAAACAAGGTCAGACTCAGGATCCCTTTCATGACCTCTACCACACCACCATCAACGCAGTAATGTGAAAACTCATCCACTTCATTGTCAGAACTCATTGTCACCCCCGCTTTGCGGTAGGTCATGGTGGAAGGCATCACCCGACTGGCAGAACTGTGAACTTCCGTTAGCCCTATATCAATAAATTTATGAATATTACTCAGACGGACACCCGCGCCCGCCATAATAATTGGCCCCTGACTGGCCTGATGAAGTTCTTTCAATAAGGGCAATCCCAATTCAGCATTCTGTTGCTGACCGGAAGTCAATATTCGCTTAACACCAAGCTGAGTCAGTTGATCCAATGCCACATTAGGATTAAAACACATATCAAACGCGCGGTGAAACGTGACCGCCATATCGCCGGACAACGCCATCAATTGTTGCATCCGCGGCAAATCAATATGTCCTTCTTCATCCAACACACCAAAAACGATGCCCATAAATCCCATATCACGGATCTGAGCAACATCATTTTTCATCACCTCAAAATCTGAATAGCTGTAACAAAAATCACCGCCTCTTGGACGTACAATTGGATGTACAGGAATCGTTAATTGCTCAATAGCCTGCTTCAATGTACCAAAACTCGGTGTTAATCCTCCTTCCGTCGGACTGGCGCACAACTCTATCCGGTCAGCCCCAGCCTGTTGTGCGATTAATGCGCAACCTACGCTAAAACAACAAATTTCTAACTTTGTCATCAGAAGTTCCTTGAACACCCAGTCAATAACGAGCAATTAATGAACCTAAACGATTCAGTAACTCAACTCACTAACTATGACATTTAATTATTCCCAATGATTTGTAGGAAATCACAAGGTCAGAATTTTTATCTGGATCACAAGGATGGAAAAGTTAATTTTGCTGACTGGTGCTCACTTTTAACAATATCACGCAATGTAAATGGGTGAAATTTGACTGTGATCTCACCATCAGTGATTGCTAAGGTAGGATTAGGCAGCCGCTCCTGCTCCCCTTTGGGCTGACTCTCTTTAACAGAAAAACCGGTCGGCAAAGGCTGCGGTAATAATGCCCTTGCTTCTGCCAACAACATTTCCGGCGCCACAGGCAGCACCAGCTCTACATGCTCCCATCCCTGATGTGCATAAGCTTTCTTACCGGGGTATGGCAATTCAACACAATCAATCTGCCAGTTAAGCACCGTTATTGGCTGTGCCAAATCAAACAGACAGATTGGACGCCCATTAATAATACTTTCCGACATCAAACTCCCACACTGTAAAAAACCTTTACGCCAACGCTCCGCTACGTCCATATCGTGACAGCGTAAAGAGATATGATCGGCCTGATATTTATCAAAATCCAAGTTAAGCCGCTGCCTGAATTGGGATAGTTTTTGTGTAAACATTGCCAGATCAGCAACTAAACCCTGTAATTCAGCAATATTCTGTAATTCAACAACAGAAGAAAAATGTGTCATATCATCCCGGTTAACATGCAATAAATTGGTACCTTTTCTTAGCGTGACTGCTCCCCGCCGTAAAGAGGGTGTCGCAAAAGGTCGGCATTGAAAATAACCCCACAGAAATTTATTGCCTGTTATTGGGACTGGCAACCCATGACAGGCTAAAAATAGCCCATAATATCAGG
>NZ_PUJV01000015.1:0-102579 GCF_011189495.1 Photorhabdus stackebrandtii | reverse complement strand
ACGTTTAAGACGAAGACGTGGATAGGCTGGGTGTGTAAGTGCAGCGATGCATTGAGCTGACCAGTACTAATGAACCGAGCGGCTTAACCTTACAACACCGAAGGGGTTTTGGTGTGAGAGATGAGAGTATTTCAGCTTGTTTGCCAGATTGGTTCGGATGGTGGTGTGTTGAGCAGGCACATCACGGTCGGAATGAACTGAATTTGCCTGGCGGCGATAGCGCGGTGGACCCACCTGACCCCATGCCGAACTCAGCAGTGAAACGCCGTAGCGCCGATGGTAGTGTGGGGTCTCCCCATGTGAGAGTAGGGAACTGCCAGGCTTTAATTGAAGTAGAAACCCTCAGCGCCTGCTGGGGGTTTTTGCGTTTCAGGGGGATGATTTTATTAACTGATTAACTGATTAACTGATTTCATCCGATATTCATTTCCTTTTAGAAACCAAGGCGAGTCTCATATTTTTAGAATGGGTATTTTTATTTAAAAATAAATCACATTTAATTAAAAAAACATCCTGAATGACAATTTAAAGACTATTGATAAAGCTGTATTGAATGGGAAAGATTATCAGTACCTATTTATTGGTTGCTTTTTCATAAAATAGAATCCCGGCCCATCGATAAGGTTTACCAGTGATCCTGAACGGGTTTTAGGTCATCATCCTTTATTCAATCTTCATAAATCAGCAATTAAATAATCTGATAATATAAAAATACCTCTTTCTGTTTTTTCGGATAATCCCCCCCTTTTTTTCAGGGTTTAAATCCTGCTAGATTAACCGTTTTATCCATTTTTTATTGTGTTATTTTTATGGTTTTCTTCATAAATAACCATCTAGAAAGTACTTGAAAATCCACCCGTTCAGAAAATATTCTTTTGCGTACGAATTTCTTTTCAACTTGCTATTAATGGTTAATGATTTTCGATTAAAGATAATTAATGCTCCTGTTGAAAAGTTGTATTTATTGAGTTAAATCCGCCATAGATATAAAAACTTTAATGCCTCTGTATTTACGCTTTTAAATTACAGGTTCATTTCGCGGGCATCAAGACTGTAATTTAAACTGTTATTAAAAATCATTGTTTTAACTTATGGTTTTAATAGGTATAAAGTTTTAGCCGCTGTTTTTACCACTTTTAATGTCTGCTTTTTGTTAACTTTAATCATTATCGAATATCGTGTTTTACGCTTAATGAACACTAGTCATACCCGTTTTTTATCTTTATTGATCGGATAATCACCTCCTTTATTTTCAGGGCTTAAATCCTACCAAATTAACTATTTTATCCCTTTTATTATTGCGTTATTTTTAGGTTTTCTTCGTAAAATAGCCGGCGAAAAAGCACTTGAACACCTCTCTATTTGGAAAATATTCTTTTGCGTGCAGATTTCTTTTCAACTTTCTATTAATGATTTTCGATTAAACGTTATTAACTCTCCTGTTGAAAAGTTGCATTTATTGAGTTAAATCCTCCCTGGATATAAGAGTTTTAATGCCTCTGTATTCGCACTTTTAAATGCTTATGACAGAATTGGATAAATGTAAAATAAGCAAAGTATAGAATCGCTGATAAATGAATTAAACGGTTTTTAATCTGATAGAAAGAAAATGAATCAGGATATTCTCAGTTCAGCTCGTTATGATGGGAATCTTCTCATATTCATAAAGCTACCTTATCGAGCTGGTTGTTGACAGATTATAATTAGTTCGAATATCTGTTTCAGAGGAAGCTACATGTATTTCGGCACTGGAGGCAGATCTGATAGCTTAACAATAAGAATAATTTATTAATAGATCTTGTCTTTTTGTATTGATTTCTAGCGTATTTCATTCCATTTTTAAGTAAATTTGCCTTATTATCTTTTTATATAAAAATGAAATTCAAATTATTTTTTGTTTAAAATATTAAAAATTTATTAACTATTTTCATGTTAGATATCGTGGTATGAACAAAATGAAATAATTTCAGTTTACTTGTAAAGCCTCGACATTTAGCTAATATTTAGTTAGATTTAGCTATCTAGAAGTCTAAGTGTATAAATGGATAAAAAATCGAGGTTATAGCATGCCAATTTGTATACCGGATGAATTACCGGCAGTGAATTTCTTACGAGACGAAAATGTGTTCGTGATGACATCTACCCGTGCAAATATTCAAAATATACGTCCGCTAAAGGTATTGCTGCTTAACCTGATGCCAAAGAAAATTGAGACTGAAAATCAATTCTTACGGTTGCTATCTAATACGCCTTTACAGGTAGATATCCAGCTACTCAGGGTGGATAACCGGAAATGTAGGAATACGCCTGTTGAGCATTTGAATAACTTTTATTGTGATTTTGAGCAAATAAAACACCAAAATTTTGATGGCTTAATTGTCACTGGTGCTCCATTGGGGTTAGTTGAATTTGGAGATGTGGCATATTGGGGGCAGATCGAAAGAATAATTAGTTGGGCAAAGGAGCATGTAACTTCTACTCTATTTATCTGTTGGGCGGTACAAGCGGCTTTGAATATTTTGTATGGTTTGCCGAAGCTTACCAGAGAAGTAAAATTATCAGGTGTTTATTATCATACGACGCTGGAGCCTCTGGCACTATTGACTAGAGGGTTTGATGAATCTTTTTTTGCTCCTCATTCCCGCTATGCGGATTTTCCTGAGCCGGTTATTCGTGAACATACCGATCTGGATATTCTTTCCAGCTCTGAAGATGCAGGCGTGTATTTACTGGCGAGCAAAGATAAACGCATGGTGTTTGTAACGGGTCATCCTGAATATGATGCCGGAACACTGGCCGGTGAGTATTTACGTGATTTAGCGGCAGGTCTGGATCCAAAGATCCCAATAAATTATTTCCCAGATAATAATCCAGAAAGAAAACCATTGGCATCATGGCGTAGCCATGGGCATTTATTATTTTCCAACTGGCTGAATTACTATGTATATCAGATTACGCCATATGATCTTACTTACATGAATCCAACTCTGGATTAACTTTATGAATGGCTGAATCTCAGCCATTCCATCATCCTACCACCCAGATTTTTTTCTGATCTTCTGTCAAAACACCGCACTTTTTGTAGTTTATCTTATATAACAAAAGCTTAACAAAATGATTTTATAATTTATGGAATCAATTTCTCTAATTATACATGGGTAATTTGTCATTTAATTCATTGTTTTTACTTGGATAAAAATAAATTTATTTAAAAATGGAAATCGTTTTTGATTTATTTTAAATATCGATTACTCTTATTCAGGTGTGCTTTAAAATGAGGATGAGTGAATGATGCAGCAAACTTTAGCGACTGAATTATCGTTTATTAAGCAATTTGGCGCGGCAGAACAGGAGGTTTTGACGCCTGAAACGGTAAATTTTCTGGCAAATCTGGTTGTTCAGTTTACTGATACACGGAAAAAACTATTAGTGGATCGGGATATTTGGCAGCAGAAAATTGATGGTGGCGAATCGCCTGATTTCATTTCGGAAACCAGTTCCATTCGAGAAAGTAAATGGAAAATTCAAAACATTCCAGCCGATCTCCGTGATCGCAGAGTAGAAATCACTGGACCAGTAGAACGGAAAATGGTTATCAATGCCTTGAATGCGAATGTAAAAGTTTTCATGGCTGATTTCGAAGATTCCTTAGCACCGGCCTGGGATAAGGTTATTGAAGGACAAATCAATTTACGTGATGCTGTTAATGGCACAATTTCTTACGTTAATGAGCAGGGTAAGCAGTATCAGTTACGATCAGATCCGGCTGTTTTGATCGCACGGGTAAGGGGGCTTCATTTACCGGAAAAACATGTTCTCTATCAGAATGAACCCATTGCCGGCGGATTGTTTGATTTCGCGCTCTATTTTTACCATAACTATCAGCAATTGCTGGCAAAAGGGAGTGGTCCTTATTTTTATTTACCAAAAATTCAGTCTTACCACGAAGCGCAGTGGTGGAATGATGTGTTCAGTTTTACAGAGGATCGCTTTGATTTACCGAGAGGCACCATCAAAGCAACGGTATTGATTGAAACCCTGCCTGCTGTATTCCAGATGGATGAGATTCTTTACCATCTTCGTCATCATATCGTTGGTCTTAACTGTGGTCGCTGGGATTATATTTTCAGCTATATCAAGACACTGAAAAATCATGGTGATCGGGTTTTGCCTGATCGTCAATCTGTCACGATGGATCAACCTTTCCTGAGTGCTTATTCCCGTTTACTGATCAAAACCTGCCATAAACGCGGAGCATTTGCGATGGGGGGAATGGCGGCCTTTATTCCAAGTAAAGATTCTGAACACAACAAATGGGTGTTAGATAAAGTTCGGGCGGATAAAGAGTTGGAAGTGCGAAATGGTCATGATGGTACATGGGTTGCTCATCCAGGTCTTGCCGATACGGTAATGGAGATTTTCGATAAAGCATTGGGAGAACGGCAAAACCAGTTAGCTATTTCCCGCGGAGAAGATGCACCTATTACGGCTGTGCAATTGCTGGAACCTTGTCCTGGAGAGCGTACTGAGGAAGGGATGCGCGCCAATATCCGCGTAGCAGTTCAATACATTGAAGCCTGGATTTCAGGAAATGGGTGCGTGCCTATCTATGGCTTGATGGAGGATGCTGCGACAGCAGAAATTTCCCGGACATCCATTTGGCAATGGATTCATCATGAAAAATTATTATCCAATGGTAAAAAAGTGACAAAAAATTTGTTCAGGCAAATGCTGGAAGAGGAAATGGAGGTCATTAAGCAAGAAGTTGGAGAAACACGTTTCAGCCAAGGGCGATTTAACAATGCGGCCAAGTTGATGGAGCGTATTACGACTCAGAATGAGCTGATAGATTTCCTGACCTTGCCGG
This sequence comes from Photorhabdus stackebrandtii, assembly GCF_011189495.1. Lineage (NCBI taxonomy): Bacteria > Pseudomonadati > Pseudomonadota > Gammaproteobacteria > Enterobacterales > Morganellaceae > Photorhabdus > Photorhabdus stackebrandtii. The sequence goes on along the minus strand of NZ_PUJV01000015.1, from coordinate 97,712 downwards.
GATATCAATTGCTCGACTAAGCAACGAATAATAATAAATCACCATTATCCGATTAATTTAATAAAGATAGGAAGTAGACGTCATGACAATCTCCAGAACTCAACAAATCGCTCAACTGGAACAGGAATGGAAAAGCACTCGCTGGAATGGAATTATCCGCCCGTACAGTGCGGAAGATGTGGTCAAATTGCGTGGTTCGGTTAATCCCGAACATACATTGGCACAGCTTGGCGCCAAAAAATTGTGGGAACTGCTGCATGGCAAAGCAAAGAAGGGTTATGTGAACTCATTGGGTGCATTAACTGGCGGACAGGCATTACAGCAGGCAAAAGCGGGTATTGAGGCGATTTATCTTTCTGGCTGGCAGGTTGCGGCTGATGCTAACACCGCATCCAGTATGTATCCTGATCAATCCCTCTATCCTGTGGATTCGGTTCCGGCGGTAGTCAAACGTATTAACAACAGTTTCCGCCGCGCAGATCAGATTCAGTGGGCAAATAGCATTGGTACTGATAGCCAGGAATATACCGATTATTTTCTGCCAATTGTGGCAGATGCGGAAGCAGGATTTGGTGGTGTCCTGAATGCCTTTGAATTGATGAAAGCCATGATTGAGGCTGGCGCTGCGGCTGTTCACTTTGAAGATCAACTTGCCGCGGTGAAAAAATGTGGTCATATGGGCGGTAAAGTTCTGGTTCCGACACAAGAGGCGATTCAAAAATTGGTTGCTGCGCGTCTGGCAGCGGATGTTTCCGGCGTGCCGACATTGCTCATTGCCCGTACAGATGCCGATGCAGCTGATCTGCTGACTTCTGATTGTGACGCTTATGACAGTGAGTTTATTACTGGCGAACGGACTTATGAAGGATTTTTCCGTACCAGAGCAGGTATCGATCAGGCGATTAGTCGCGGTTTGGCTTATGCTCCATATGCTGATGTGGTGTGGTGTGAGACATCAACACCGGATATCGAAATGGCCCGCAGTTTTGCCGAGGCGATTCACGCCAAATATCCCGGTAAGTTATTGGCCTACAATTGTTCTCCATCGTTCAATTGGAAAAAGAATTTGGATGATAAGACTATTGCGCGTTTCCAGGCTGAATTGTCAGCAATGGGCTATAAATTCCAATTTATTACTCTGGCGGGTATCCACAGTATGTGGTTCAACATGTTCGACCTGGCGCATGCTTATGCGCAGGGCGAGGGCATGAAACATTATGTGGAGAAAGTTCAGGAAAGAGAGTTTGCATCTATTGAGCGTGGTTATACCTTCTCTTCCCATCAGCAGGAAGTGGGTACAGGCTATTTCGACAAAGTGACCACGATTATTCAGGGTGGTACATCGTCAGTGACTGCATTGACTGGTTCTACGGAAGAGCAGCAGTTCTGAGTATTGTGTTTCTTATGTTATTCAGCCTGCTTATTGCAGGCTGAATATATTGAGGGGTTGCGATGGGGATAGATTCAGCACATCTGATAGCACAAACGATTTTACAAGGATTCGATGCACAGTATGGTCGCTTTTTGGAGGTGACTTCAGGTGCACAGCAACGCTTCGAACAGGCTGACTGGCGCGCCGTTCAGCAAGCGATGAAAAAGCGTATCAATCTTTATGATCATCATGTTGGGCTGGTTGTTGAGCAGCTTAAATGTATACATGGTGCTTTCGGATATGATGAAGAGTACATTGCCGAAGTGAAGGTGGTTTATACTAGTTTATTACCGGATTATCCCCGGTTTGAAATTGCCGAAAGTTTTTTTAATTCTGTTTATTGTCGTCTGTTTGAGCATCGTAACCTGACACCGGATAAGTTATTTATTTTTACCTCCCAGCCTGCCCGCAGATTCCGGGATATTCCCCGGCCGTTATCCCGTGACTTTTTTCCTGATGGCAGTCTTGCTTCAATGTTACGGACAATGCTTAATGATCTGCCGCTTCGTTTACATTGGGAAGATCTGAAAAGGGATATTCGTTACATCACGGATTATCTGCAACGAACATTTCCAGCCGCAGAATTATTACAGGCGACGTTTCAGATAGCGAATGAACTGTTTTATCGTAACAAAGCCGCCTGGCTAGTGGGTAAAATCCGCATTGAAAATCAGGTTTATCCTTTCTTATTGCCGATCCATCATAACGAATCTGGTGGGATTTTTATTGATACCTGTCTGACCGATCAGGCTGATGCCAGCATTGTGTTCGGTTTCGCCCGCTCTTATTTTATGGTTTATGCGCCTTTGCCTGCGGCTTTGGTCGAGTGGTTGAGGGAAATTCTGCCGGCCAAATCAACCTCTGAACTTTATATGGCCATTGGCTGTCAGAAGCACGGTAAGACAGAATATTACCGGGAATATCTAGCATTTATTACCTTCTCTAAAGAGCAATTTATGATTGCTCCCGGTGTTAAAGGTATGGTGATGTTGGTGTTTACTTCCCCTTCACTTGATAGAGTATTCAAGGTTATTAAAGATAAATTTGCGCCGCAGAAAGAGGTGACGCAGGAGCGGGTGCAGGAGTGCTACCGTCTGGTCAAAGAGCATGACCGTGTGGGAAGAATGGCTGACACACAGGAATTCGAAAATTTTGTTATTGATAAGGCCCGTATCAGTCCTGAACTAATGGCAGAGTTGCAGAAAGAAATACCGGAAAAACTGGAAGATTTGGGGAATAAGATCCTTATCAAGCATCTGTATATGGAACGCCGGATGACACCGTTGAATATCTATATGGAACAGGTGAATGAACAGAAACTGAAAGATGCGATTGAAGAATACGGTAATGCGATTAAACAACTTGCTGCGGCGAACATTTTCCCTGGGGATATGTTGTTTAAAAATTTTGGTGTGACACGGCATGGGCGTGTGGTGTTCTACGATTATGATGAAATCTGTTATATGACGGAAGTTAACTTCCGCGATATACCGCTGCCGCGTTATCCAGAAGATGAATTTGCCAGTGAACCTTGGTACAGCGTAGCGCCAAATGATGTTTTTCCTGAGGAATTCCGACATTTTCTTTGTACTGACAGTCGTATTCGCCGTTATTTTGAAGAGATGCATAGTGATTTGTTCAAAGCAGATTATTGGCGAGCGCTACAGGAACGGATTAAAGGTGGTCATGTGGAAGATGTGTTTGCATATCGCCGTAAACAGCGGTTTAGCCAGCGAATTGAGAGTAATGATGCAGAAACCCGTTATGCTGTTGCCTCCAAAGATTCAGTGTGATGTTTACTCATGGCAGTTGCTATTGGCAACTGCTGTTTTCATCCGCTATTAGCCGAATCTGTGGCTCATCAGTAGTTAATATTATTATCTTCATTAAATTATTTACTTAAGTTAAATATAAATTAATTCCGATTTATTTTTCTTATTCCGGATATGAATATCCCTAAAAATAATAAATCTGAAGTTTAATGTAAAATATATTTTTTCTTAAGAAGGTATAATCGTAATGTAAATTAAAACCATATATTTTGCGATTTCTTTAAGAAATAAAAATGGACTGTTTATTTTTTGGTGTTCTATAATTTCATTGAGTTCAGAAAAAAATATTTTTGTCACAGCTAATGACTAAAAAATAATGAATATTTTTAAATCTTAATTAAAATTTTATATAATTGAATGAAATCATTTAAGGAGTTAATAATGGCTAGTGTAATTTTATATGGCGATAAAATTCATATCAAAAATAACTATAATAATGGAAATGGTGGTTATCTGGATACTAATGGTCATGCAAATATGTCGGAAGCAAAATATAACGTACTTACGGCTTCTTCACCGACACGTGGTCCGGGTACAGGTACATGGCAAATCTTATCTGCGAGCGGAAAGAACATAGGGGCAGCGGTTTATAGTGATGATACGGTGTTTCTTGTGAACCTTTACCAAAATAATGGAGGATATCTTGGCACTAATGGTTTCGCACCGTCGCCTGAGCTCTATAATGTTTACACGGCTGATAAAACAGCACGTCCGGTTGAGACCCTGACATGGTACATTTTTTCAGATACAACCAATGGATATGATGGTAAAGTTCGTGAAGGCGATATTATCCGTTTTCTGAATGGTTATTATAGTGTACGCGGGGGATTTCTCGATACTTGTTTCAATGCTACTGCTCCTGGTGCAGTATATAATGTATATACTTCACGTCTTTCTAATCGAGGCAACGGAACAGGCACTTGGAATCTATCAAAAGTGATTTAATAAGGATGGCACTCATCGATTAGTGCTTTATTAACTCATCCCCCTATATCTGTAAGGGTCTGGAAATATAATTGTCTTCGGACCCTTTATCTCATTTGTTACTGATATTATTTCTAAACTGGTTAAATAATTTCGTTATTATTCTGTTGTATTACCGATAATATTTTCAGGAATATTATAAAGTAAGTTGAATTTATTGGGCTGAAAAGACAGGGCATGAAAAAATCAATGCCCTGAGAAGGAGATGATAATTTAATAAAAAGAATTAACGAATCCCACCATATTCTTTACTGATCTCTTTTGCTGCACGGATAACTGAGGCACCAAGTTCAGTGACGCGATCATCGGTGATCCGAGATACAGGTCCGGAAATGGAAATAGCAGCGAAGGCTTGGTGATGCTCATCATAAATACAGGCGGCAATACAGCGCAGACCTAAAGCATGCTCTTCATCATCGAACGAATACCCTTGTTTACGTGCTTGTTCCAGATTTTCTTTTAAACTCGAAGGGGTTGTCTTGGTATGTTGTGTGTAAGCATGAAGCCCTTTCTTATGCAGTAATTGAACCAGTTGGTTATCTGATAGTGTTGAAAGGAATGCTTTTCCCGCCCCGGAAGCATGCATAGGCAATTTGCCACCAATAGGTGCGGACATTCTCATCAGGGCATTACACTGCACCTGATCGACAATAACCGCCTCATATTCACTGTGATCAAGAATAGCCAGATTGACGGTTTCACCGGAATCTTCCATCAGGCGGCGAAGGATAGGGTGAATAAGTGCCAATAGATTGCGGCTTTGCAAGAAACTGCTGCCGACAATAAACGTGTGTGAACCGATAACCCACAATCCTAAATCGCCAATTTGGCGGGCAAAACCGTGCTGTTGCAAAGTGGTTAGAAGGCGGTGAGTGGTGGAGTTTGGTAATCCGGCTTGCTGTGCTAAATCAGTCAGCGCGATACCACCAGGTGACTCGGAAATAGATTCCAAAAGGTTAAGTCCGCGACTTAATGACTGTACCTGCCCGTTAGCAGCAGCATTATTCGTCGTAATCTTGGTCCTTTTTGTTTTTTTACTGGTAACGGCAGTGCTCATTGAAATACCCTCTGAATGATAAGATGGAATTCATTTTCATTTCTCATTATGGACGATAAACCTAAAAAACACTCATCCGATGTGTGGAGAATGCTACCTGTCATTGAGATCTTAAAAAAACTTATCATGGAGGCTAACGTGGCTGGCTCAGTGCGACTCAAGTTATATACACTTGAACCCACTATCGTGTTCTGAATTCATCTTATTCAGGTAACAGGATGAAAGGGTAATAATAGACACTTGTAGGCGTTGGCGAACAATGTTAATAATATTTCTATGAAATTAATGTATAAATAATATATATGCATTAGCATAATAAGTGAAAATGATTTCTGAATGTATTGTTTAACTGGAACATGAATAAAGTTAATTTTTTTATGTGTTTTCTTAATTAAGATCATCTATCTTTATTATCAACTGTGTGTTTTTCTATATAGTTATATCTATCTGTAAACATTACCCATATATATTTAATATATTCAGGATCGATATTATTATTGATTGGTAATTAATTGTTATTAATATCTGCATGGTATAATTTATTTTCGAAATTAAGTTATGTGTGAGGTGTAAAATAATTCTTACAGAAAATAATTTGTAAAATAATATATGTTTCTTGATTTATCGATAGCCTGTTACTAAGAAAGTATAAGGGACTTTTTTATTGGTTAATAATAATTTGAAAACCACCAATAGCCCGGAGGGCCAGAGATAAACAAATATTTGACATTTATCGTATTAAAAACACGAATTTTTTTTCAGCTCTAATTACCGATGACAGTCACTGGAGCATGATGTAGCCAATGGGAATATGCAGATATGAAAAATAATATTGCAGGTAATAGTTTTAAAGTGGCTGGCAATTTTCTCTGTAATTATAAGGTTTATCAGGGAGATAGTCATGGCAGGGTTATTGTATTGTTACCGGCTATTGGTGTGGAAATCAGGAAGTATGAAACTCTGATACAACAACTGGTAAAAGAGAGTTTTCAGGTTGTGACTGCTGATATGCCAGGTTATGGAGACAACCAACCCAAACCCAGCAGGGAAAATGATTATAACTATTCCGATCTGCTGCGGGATTATCTTCCCGCGATGTTGGACAAGGCTATTCAATTAAATAGTAAGGAAATTCCTATTGTTTTCGGTCACAGCCTTGGGGGGCATGTTGCTACGCTTTTTGCCTGTTCAACTGACCGGCCTTTTTCTCTGTTTTGTGTAGCAACCGGGAACGTGTGGTATAAGAATTGGCAGGGAATGGGGCGGATACAGATGATAAAGGCCGCGATTGTTTTTAACATTCTGACTGCGTTATATGGTTATCTCCCTGGGAAAAAGATTGGTTTTGGTATCAGAGAAGCTAAGGGGTTAATGCGGGACTGGTCCAGAACGGTCTGTACAGGGAATTATGACCATATCAGTGCTTATAACGGTAAGAGGAATAAGCACTTATCTAAAGTGGTTTATATTTGTTTCAAAGAAGATAATTGGGCACCGTTAAAATCTACCCAGTCATTGGCAAATCTTATACCTCACGCAAAAGTTAGTGAAATAACCCTGGCTCTTAAAGGGAATCCTCATAGTGTCTGGATTAAACAGCCAGAAGACATTATTGCAATCATGAAGAGAGAAATGATGGAGAATAAAAATGATTAATACATTGAAAATTCTACGTTGGGAATTTCTGGGATTGTTTTTCATCGGTTTATTTCTAACCTGGCAGCTTGAGAGTTATATCAATTGGTGGCAATTTATTTTGTTATTTTTTCTGATTGATATTATCGGCTATTACCCCGGACGGATCTGGAGCTTGCTGAATAAAAAAGAGGTTCCGCCATCTGCTTTTTATACTGTTTATAATATTTGCCACAATTTATTCACGCTTAGCATGATTACTTTGCTCTGGCTCTGGTTATTTCAGGATAATTACAGTGTAATTGCATTATTTGTCCATATTTGCCTGGATCGAGGTGTACTGGGAAATTTCCCTAAATTATCTATTAATGTATTTAAGCAGCCAACTGTTCATTGAAATGAAGCATTACAGAGAGATAACTCTATCTAAATAGGAATTTATATCATGGGCTTAATTAAACAGGCATCGGAAATAGAAATGCAGGCAAAGGATTGGGGATTGGATGAATGGTTTACTGAACAGGTAGAGGTTGAACAAAGACAAAAAAAACATTATGCCAATGATCTTAAACTAACCTATTTGCCCGGTGATTTACGGGAATCTCTGATTAGGGAGCTCTCTTTTAAATCGATTTCAGAATATGAAGCGACTAAGGCATTGTTGTTGCTTGCAGATAAGGCACCTGACAATATCAACTTTGATTATATGTTGACCCAGATATTTGATGAAGGCAGACATGCCAAATTATTCAGGGAACACCTGGTGAGAATAGGCTTCGCGGATATCAACAATGTCGCCGGAAAAATGGAAAGCCTTTTACGGGGAAAAATGGCCCATATGCTGGAGACATTGAGAACCTATTTTGACAAGTGGGTGGTATTGAAAAATGACTACATCGCAGGTGTGCTGATCATTACTGTTGTTCTGGAAGGGGTGCTGGCGCCAACCTCAGAACTCAGTGAGATTAAATGGCGTCCTTTTGATATTACCGCTGCTGAGACTCAGGCCAGAGCTAACGCCGATGAATTAAGGCATCTGACTGTGTGTGCAAACATCGTCAAAATGGCGCTCGAAAAGGATAGCTCGTTAAAGCAGCCGGCTCTTGAGTGTATAGAAGAAGGATTGGCGTTATGGCATCAGGTCTCTGTTGATGACTTGTTTGTAGAGCGTGAAATGTTCTATCAACGGGGTATGCAGAGCAATTTGCGTTTTATTGACGGCTATGAATTGGCGCCTGGAATGCTGTTATCCGAGTCTACAGTGGAATCTCGTCTTGAGCTGTCTCATTCTTTGGTTGAGCAGATGCAACAGTCCCGCCTTGAGTATATGGGCTTAGTGTAGATATCAGGCTTATTCAGTGGGTTGTTTGAATGAGCATATGGAGAGTTGAAAATGACAGATATTGTTGAAGAATTCAGGAAAAATAGCGGGAAATATCAGCATCTGACGCCTGATAGGTTGAAGAGAGAGTTGTTGGATTCTGAGGCCGCTTCACAATGCCTACGCTTGGCAGCCCAATCCAGCATTGAGGGGCTTCATCAGGTGGGTAAGACTATTCGTGAAGTCTCTTCATGGCTTCCCTCTATCGGTATTGCCTTAACCATGCATAATCATATTGTACTGGCTTGCAGTAAGTTTCCCGATTTATTCGAAGATAACAACATATTATTGAATGAGGTGATGGCTTCAAAAGCGTTGGTTGCTTCTGCTTTTGCTGAGGGGTTGCCTGGAGCGAGTATTTTTATGCCCTCACTTAAAATGCATTCTAAAGGAGGAAAACTATTGGTTAATGGTTCGAAGAAACCCTGTTCTCTATCTTCGATTGCTGATTATTACGTATTATCGGTCTGCGACACAGATAATAACAATGAAATGAGAGTTGTGTTGGTTTCTAAATCGGCGCAGAGTATTAAGGTTATTCCTTTCTGGCGACTGGGGATTTTTACTGAAAGTGATAATCAAGAAGTCAAATTTTTGGATACTGAAGTTTCATTAGAACGTCTTTCTCATTATAAGGGGCTTGAACAGCAAGCAGTCCTTTCCTACGGTTTATCACTATTTAATTATTTTGCCGCTAATACTTACTCTGGTATTTTGGGTGGGCTCGCTCGTTTTATTCCTGAGAAAGTGGCAGAACAGCAGCCAATTAAATACACCCTGACCCAAGCTGATTACAAGATTAATGTTATTCTCGATCAGATGCTGATGATAGCTTTTTATGCTAGTCAGGATGATAACGCTGTCTATAAGATCCTCGCGTTACGTTATACCTTGGAAAATATCCTTGAAGAGACTGCCAATTTTATATTCCGATGTTGCGGTGGGATTAAGGTGATGACAACACCAGAAATTATGAGTTTCTATTCCGCTGTACAGTTATTCAAATTTCATCCTGTAGGAGAATTCCAGATGATTAACCAAATAATGCAGCCAGCTTAATGATTTTTTAGATCACCTGTTTTATAACTCAAGAATTTTCCCATGCTGTTTACAGCATGACTTTGTGCACCTAAAAAAAAGAGAGAGAACTATGTTTGTTAATCAATATCGTGAGAGTTTATTAAACTCTGTGGGACTTGAACTGGATATTAAGTCTGCTAAAAATAACCGGCTTACATTATCGGATGGCCGGGTTGTTAAAGACTTTTTGGCTCAATATGGTGCATTGCCATTTGGGCATAATCCTGATTTCGCTATCACCGAAGTCAGTAAGTTCATTGAGAATAAAGAACCCATCTTCTTTCAGCCCAATATTCACAAAAAGGTACGGTTATTGGCTGAAATGCTGGCAGAACAAATAGACAAGGAAAAATATACCCACTGTACTTTTACTAACAGTGGTGCTGAGACGGTAGAAGCGGCGATTAAGTTTGCACGTCTGGTGACCGGTAGAAAAAGTATTTTGAGTCTGAATCGCAGTTTCCACGGTAAAACCTACTCGGCATTATCTGCTACAGGCTCAAATCGGTTTAAAGCTGATTTCATTTACGATGATAAGCTATATGAACATGTTGATAGCGAAAACCTGGATGAAATAAAAAGAAAGCTGGAAAGCCGGGAATTTGCTGCATTTATCGTTGAACCGGTACAGGGAGAAGGTGGAATGAAAGTGATTCCATCGGAGACGCTCTCTAGTATTTTGCAACTGTGTAAGGCTAATGGCACCTTGTCAGTATTTGATGAAGTTCAGACTGGTATCGGTAGGCTGGGGGCATTCTGTGCCGCCACGCTCTACTCCCTGAAACCGGATGTGATCCTGTTTTCTAAGGCGTTGGGTGCGGGTATCTCGCCTATTGGTGCAATGTTGTATTCAGATGAACTTTATGTTTCCGAGTTCGACAAGAAACACAGCTCCACGTTTGCCAATAATGTTCTGGCGGCGACTATGGGGATTGCTGTTATCGAACATCTGACTAAAGATGACGGCAAGGCGTTAACGCATGTTCAGGAGGTCAGCAATTATGTTGATGAATGTCTTGAACAGTTGGCCGCTAAATACCCGACGCTTTTTTATTGGCAAGGTGCCGGCTTGATGCGGGGTCTGGAAATACAGGACAGTAAAGCGGTTTCCAACATATTTATCAATTTCAGCCAACGAAGTGGTGGTTTGGCTTACATTATTTGTAGTTTCTTATTGAAACACTATGGCATTTTCACCATGCCATTGATGTCCCGTCCTTGTTCTGTACGCTTTGAGCCGCCGCTTAACGTTGCCAAAGAAGATATTAAAGCGTTTTTCACGGCTTTTGATGAGGTTTGTAAACTGGTCCAGAATGGGCGATATGACATTCTGTTTTCACACTTGATAGACTTATCTGTTGCGGATCTCCCGCCACCGTCGGTCAGTTATCCAATTTCAAAAAACAACAATGTTGCTCAGATTAAAGCGCCTGTACCGCAATTGGTTGAGGGTAAGAAATTCGCTTTCCTGATTCATACCACTTCGGTCAGTGAGCTTGCGCATTCCTATTGTCTGTCAATAAAGGAGAATTACACACCGGAGCAACAGAAACAGCTCGGTAACTGGATCACGGAAGTTTCCGCGATTGATTTCAATCCTGATATCGCGGTTGAGTTTGGTGTCGAAAGCTCAACGGCATACGCTAACGGTATGCTTCTTTTCTCACCTATCAGTCCCGAAGATATGATGGCTTTGTCGGTGAAAGAACGGGCGGTGTTAATGAAGGAGTATTTTGATATAGCAGAGAAAAATGGTGCTGAAATAGTTGGATTAGGCGCTTATACATCGGTGATTACTGATGGGGGTAACAGCTTGGTGAATAATCGGCAGGGCCGGATAGTGACTAACGGCAATTCTCTGACGGCGATGGCGGTGGTTGAGGGTATTCGTTCAATGTTGGCTGAAAATGCGTCCCAGCAAACGTTGGCGGTAGTGGGGGCCAGAGGCTCTGTCGGCCGGCTTTCTGTCACCGGTTTAGCCCATAACTTTGGCCGGATTATCCTGGTTAGCCGCCCCAATAAAGCACGCATTTTGCTTTCTGAGCTGACCAAGGCGCTTCTCTCCACGGTGTTAAAAACTCACGATATTATCCAGCCAGATTCTGTCATGGATAAGATGAGGAAATGGCTTGTTAAACAAAATCCCGGTGTCACCGATGCCCGTGTGTTGCATCAGCAAGTTCTTGAAGTCATTGGCACCTTTGGTTTAGAAGCGATAGAGAGTTATGAACAATCTTTGAGTCAGGCTGACTTTATCGTCTCAGCAACCAGTGAAGGCAAGCCTTTCTTGAATACGAATTACTTGAAAGATTCCGCCATTGTTTTTGATGCGGCCAGACCATTCGATTTCATTCGTGACGGTAACCATCTTGTTTATGAAGGTGGTTTGGTCTATCAGCCTGAGAAAGTCACTTACAGCGATTGCAATCTGATCGATGTCCCTGCGGGGGTCAATCTGGCTTGCTTGTCAGAAACCATTGCTGTGGCGCTTGAGCAGGTGAGTGTTCATCAAAGCATCGGCAAGTCTATTGATTACAATGATGCATTAGCCATCCGGGATATCGCCAGGAAGCATGGGTTTATCCCGGTCCAGTATGCCCCGAAGAATCAAGGTGAACGTTATGAGTATGTTGCCTGATATTCCCCAGGTTATTACCACCGGGAACGCTCAGGATGTTCTTGGCAACAGTCATCTTAGAAAGGTGCTTTGCTATGCAAAGCACCCGTTGAGTAGCCTGTTGTTCAATAGTGAAACACTGTGGTTTACGAATCAGAAGGGAGCGATTGGTTTCTTCCAGGACAAAAACCTGCATATGTGTGTTGGTGGCATCTTGGCGCCTGATGAAGAACGCGCTGCACTTTTGCAGTTATTTCTCAATTTCACCAGAGAAAAACGGGCTTTCCCGGTTTTTTTGCACGGTGATGAGAGTGACTTTGTGTTGTTGAAGAATAATGGCTTTTCGGTGAACCAGCTTGGGGCCAGTTATTCACTAAGCCTTAATGGATATGACATGAAAGGCAAACGGTTTCAGCAGCTTAGAAATAAAATTAACAAATCCAGAAGGGCAGGAATTTCTGTTCGTGAGATAAGCTCGCAAGAGGAATATTATCGACTTAAACCACAGCTAGAACAGATTAATCAACTTTGGTTGAAAGAAAAACATGCGAAAGCCCTGAAAAAACTGGTGATTGACTTCAACACCGTGGAAGTGAGTTCAGGTGAGCACAGAGTCTATATTGCAACTCGGGGAGAACAGATTCAGGCATATATCGTCTATAGTTACACTTGGGGGGAGACATCGGGGTGGTTTCATAATCTATCCCGAAAGAAACCGGACATACCCGACGGCACTATGCAGTTTATTAATGAAACCGCGATTAATGACTTCCTGGGAGAGGGGACAGTTTCCTACCTTCATTTAGGTTTCACCCCATTGGTGGAGTTTGGTGAGGAGAGGAACTTCAATGATTCGGCAATCTTTCATAAAATTGCCAAATGGTTGTCATCAAAAGGCGGCATTGTTTATCCTGCCGCTTCGCAACGTCAATATAAAATGAGCTGGCGGCCGTCGTTAATTGAACCGGAATATATCGCTTTCCCCAAGGGAAAAGCCATGAAAGCATTATGGTCAACATTGCGGACGACCAATAGTATTTGATGTTGTAAGAAGTTTTCTTTTAATGTTGGGTAACAGGTGATCAATGAGGGGCTAAAAATACTAAACTGATCACCTGTCATGGCTAATAGTTATTTTTATATTAGTCTATTTTCTATGATGAAATTATTTTCACTGAGCGTATATATCTAAAATTATTTTTCTCTTCATAAGTTATTGTTACCTTATTTTTTTGCTGAAATGAAGATAGTAACGTGTTATATATTATGGATAAACCAATATTCATGTTCACGTCCAGATTCCAATCTAAATAAAATTTAGATTGTTGTCCATTATTTTGTTTAACTTTAATTTCTGTATTATTGGGATAGGGGTTTCCTGTTCCTGATTCTAACGATAATATTATTCCTGTGGAATTTTTATATGGGGGAGTTAATTCTATATTTTCTTTCATTTGTTATTCCTGTTTTTAACTTGTTTTTTATGATGTATAAGATAATTTTAATTTATCTTAGTAGGAGGAGGGTTCCAATGTTAAACATTGGAATAAGGAAGAGTTATTTTATTTTTGGAATGTAAATTTATAATAGATCAATATAAATGTAATAATAATATTATCTTGTGTTTTATTATCAGCTGTTGGGTGATAGGATAAATGGAAAAATTAACATAAAATAACCAAGTAAATCATATTTTTTCTCACTTAAAACTGACTTGAATTATTACCGACCCACTTTAGACGATATTTATTGATTTTTTAACATAATATGCCCCTCAGTCTTTTGGCTGAGAGGGATATCAAGGTCTACGAAACTATATTCACTCACTCAAATAAACACTGATGAAGTGTTTGAACAATTTGTTCTGCGTCGTTGCCTTGAACAAGCAGGCACAGATTATGGTTGCTGGCGCCGTGACTGATCATACGGAGATTGAATCTTTCCAGCGCACTAAAAACCTGTTTTCCTAATCCACTGGTTTGAGAAAGCTGATTACCAATAATCGCTATCAGCGCCAGATCTTCTTCCACGTCAACCCTGCACAACGTTGAAAGTTCAGCCATTAGTGCATTGGTCAGCAAACTGCCATTCGTGCTGGTAGAGCCGGTGGTATCGAGTGTTAATGCCACATTCACTTCAGACGTGGTGATCAAGTCCACGGAGATGTTATGACGCGACAGGATGGTAAATATTTCAGCCAAAAATCCCTGTGCGTGTAGCATTTTCAGGCTGTGCAATGTCAGTAATGTTTGTTGCCGGCGCAGAGTGATAGCACGGAACCGTGGCGGTGCTTCTGTCGTATCGCAAACCAGCGTACCGCCGGCCTGGGGATTTTTACTGGAGCCAACAAATACCGGAATACCACAGCGAATAGCCGGAAACAGTGTTGCCGGGTGCAGGATTTTAGCACCAAATGTTGCCATCTCCGCCGCTTCATCAAAGGCAATTTTATCAATTCGTTGAGCCGCAGGAGCCACCCGCGGATCTGTGGTGTAAATCCCCGGAACATCTGTCCAGATATCAACACGTTCCAGATTCAGGGCTTCCCCCAACAGTGCCGCGGTATAGTCACTGCCACCACGTCCAAGTGTAGTGGTACGGCCTTTCTCTTCACGACCAATAAAGCCTTGAGTGACAATCAGGGTATTTCTCAGATGAGGTAAGAGATGTTCAGTTGCCAGTATTCGAAGCTGTGTGTTGTTTGGTTCTGCACGACCAAAACTATCATCGGTACGCATAATTTTGCGAATATCAAACCATTCGGCATCGGTACCACGCTGGCGAAGCAACTCGGTAAACAACAGCGTGGACATCAGCTCTCCGTGGCTGACTAATTCATCTGTCAGTGCATCCGAAGTTGCCAGCGATGCTGTTTCAGAAAGTGCTTTAATATTTTCCAGCAGACGGTTGATTTCCCGACGAATAGCATCAGATATGTGCAAACGATCAGCAATCGCATATTGAATGGTGTGGATTTGTTTCAGATAGCTAGCCCGTTTATCTGCATCGCAGCCTTCCGCCAGCGCGATTAATAGGTTAGTCATACCAGCAGAAGCAGACAGTACAACGACACGAACTTCTTTATTTGCCAGTACGATATCTGCACTGCTATTCATGGCATCGAAATTTGCCACGCTGGTACCACCAAATTTTGCGACGATATACCCGCCGGTTTCCGGGAAAAGGGATGAAACAGAACTCATTGCGATAACCTTATGTTGACTGGATGGAATTTTAGAAATATCGGGTTAACCGATTTGAGTCAACGTAGTGAAGGGTTATATCAATATCTTTCATGATGATAGGATAATCATAAAAGAAATTGAGGATAGCGGAGAGAGTTGGTTGTTTTTCATGTAATCCAGCAAATAGAGCTAGAAAAACTTGATTGTTTTGACCAATATCAGTGATTAAAGGAAAGGAGGCTTTAATCACAGAATTACGGGTTACAATCTTTTTTACCTCCAATTATTTACAGTCAGTTGATAGAGAGCATCGCCATGAAAAATATCAATCCTAGTCAAACTTCAGCCTGGAAGGCATTAGAACAGCATTTTGAGCAGATAAAAGGTATTCACATACGTGAGTTGTTTGGACAGGACAAAGAGCGTTTTGCTAAGTTCTCCGTAACGTTTGATGACCAGATCCTGGTGGATTTTTCGAAAAACCGCATCACAACCGAGACATTGGAAAAGTTACAGGTGCTGGCGAAAGAGACGGATGTTGCCGGGGCTATTCGCAGCATGTTCTCCGGTGAGAAAATTAACCGTACTGAAGATCGCGCTGTACTGCATATTGCTCTGCGTAATCGCAGCAATACCCCGATTATTGTTGATGGGGAAGATGTTATGCAGCAGGTTAATGCTGTGTTGGCAAAAATGAAAAATTTCAGCCAACGCGTAATTAACGGTGAGTGGAAAGGCTATACCGGTAAGGCGATGACTGATGTTGTGAATATTGGCATCGGTGGATCAGATCTCGGCCCTTATATGGTGACTGAAGCGCTGAAGTCCTATAAAAATCATCTGAATATGCATTTTGTTTCTAATATTGATGGGACCCATATTGCGGAAACCCTGAAAGCGCTTAACCCAGAAACGACGCTGTTTCTGATTGCTTCCAAGACGTTCACTACACAGGAAACAATGACTAACGCTCACTCTGCGCGTAACTGGTTCCTGAAAACTGCCGGTAATGAAGCGCATGTTACGAAGCATTTTGCCGCGCTTTCCACCAATGAGCAGGAAGTTGAGAAATTTGGTATTGATACCCAAAATATGTTTGAGTTCTGGGATTGGGTGGGTGGTCGTTATTCATTATGGTCAGCGATTGGTTTGTCTATTGCGCTCTCTATTGGGTTTGATAATTTTGAACAACTACTTAGTGGTGCACACGCAATGGATCAGCATTTTTCCCATACCCAGTTTGAGCAGAATATCCCCGTATTACTGGCGCTGATTGGCATCTGGTACAACAATTTCTTTGGCACGGAAACTGAAGCGATTCTGCCATATGATCAATATATGCATCGTTTTGCAGCATACTTTCAGCAGGGCAATATGGAATCCAACGGTAAATATATTGATCGCAATGGTCATCCGGTGGATTACCAAACCGGTCCGATCATCTGGGGAGAGCCTGGAACTAATGGTCAGCATGCTTTTTATCAACTTATTCATCAGGGCACTAAACTGATCCCTTGCGATTTTATTGCTCCGGCGATTAGCCATAACCCATTGAGTGACCATCACAACAAATTGTTATCCAACTTCTTTGCTCAGACAGAAGCGTTGGCATTCGGTAAAACCCGTGGGCAAGTGGATGCTGAATTTGCCGCTAGTGGTAAAACTGTGCTTGAAGTCGGGCATGTTGCACCATTTAAAGTGTTTGAAGGAAACCGTCCGACGAATTCCATTTTGTTGCGTGAAATTACCCCATTCAGTTTGGGTGCGTTGATTGCCATGTATGAGCACAAAATATTTGTACAAGGGGCGATTCTCAACATTTTCACCTTTGACCAATGGGGAGTTGAGCTGGGTAAGCAACTGGCTAATCGTATTTTGCCAGAACTTGAAAAGGGTGAAGAAGTTGCCGATCATGATAGCTCGACAAATGGGTTGATTAACCGCTTTAAAGCATGGCGTTAATCACTTATTCTGAATTAGGGATTTAATTTGTATGAGCGAATTGTGTTGAACATAATTCGCTCATTTTTGGCAAGCATTATTTACAGAATTTGTCATAACTTTTTATTCTGTATACCTACAACGTGGTATTCTCTGTGCCCATCAATTGTACGACCGGATAAAAGAAATTTGTCTTAATGGAAACTCGCATGTTAACTGACTCGATCTTAACAACTGCGCCTATTCAGTGGGTTTCGGTGGATTCATCTGGCTTGCCTGATGAGATTTCAGATTGGCTGATGGAGTTGGGATCAATGACCCGCCGTTTTGAACAATACTGTGACCATGTTCATGTTGTACCATTCAGAGAGTCTTTTATCACAGTGGAAGAACTTTTCGATGAAAGTGAGCATTTGCTAACTTGTCAGAGGTACTGGCTGCGTGAGGTCGTGTTATACGGTGATAATATCCCCTGGTTATTGGGAAGAACGTTAATACCTGAAGCAACATTAACCGGTCCTGATGAAAATCTGGTTGATTTAGGAACAGTCCCGCTTGGGCGATATCTTTTTAGTAGCAATAAATTAACACGGGATTATATTCATGTAGGACAACAGGGGAAGCGTTGGGCAAGGCGATCATTGCTGAGGTTATCAAGCAAGCCATTATTATTAACGGAAATCTTCTTGCCTGAATCACCTGTATACAAAAAATAAAATTTAAACAAGGGGGAAACAGAAGTGGCGGGAAGTATGACGCAAAGTAAATGGCAGGCCTATTGCCGTTTAGTGCGTATTGACAGACCCATAGGTTCGTTATTGTTGTTATGGCCAACATTTTGGGCTTTATGGATTGCTGGGAAAGGTATTCCGGATATGCACATATTGTTGGTCTTTACTGCCGGTGTGTTTCTGATGCGTGCAGCAGGATGTGTCATTAATGATTTTGCTGACAGAAAATTTGATGGTTATGTCGAACGTACAAAAGCACGTCCCCTGCCCAGTGGTGCTATCAGTGAAAAAGAGAGTAAGATCCTGTTTGTTGTACTGGTGCTGATCTCTTTCGGGTTGGTTCTGGCGCTGAATAAGATGGCTATCTGGTTGTCAGTCGCTGGGTTAGCTTTGGCTTGGTTTTATCCCTTTGTTAAACGGTTCAGTCATCTTCCTCAGTTTGTATTGGGAGCGGCTTATGGCTGGTCTATCCCAATGGGATTCGCTGCGGTTAGTGAGTCCTTACCACTAGAATGCTGGCTATTATTCTTGGTTAATATCTTGTGGTCAGTTATTTATGATACACAGTATGCCATGGTTGATCGTAACGATGATCTGAAAATTGGTGTTAAGTCTACTGCTATTCTGTTTGGTCATTTCGATAAGCTGATTATTGGCTTGCTACAACTTGTTATGTTGCTGGTTTTGCTGTTGGTGGGTTATATGATGAATTTGGGCGGCATCTACTATTGGTCATTGTTGCTTGCCGGTGCCTTATTTATTTATCAGCAGAAATTGATTGCAGGTCGGGAAAGAGAGCTTTGTTTCCAGGCATTCCTCAATAATAACTATGTTGGTGTGGTGTTATTTTTGGGTATCTTCTTCAGTTACGTTTGATATATCTGGTGATAATGGGGAAAACCCATTATCACCAGGATGTTAAAAATTATGTTTCTTTAGTTGTCTCTTCTGTATCGTTGTGTTCAGCCGGCAAACTGACACTCTCGATAGTCAGACGGATTTCAGGTGACATCAGTTCACTCAATACCTGATACAGCTCCTGAGTATTTGCTGTAATCACATCACCACTATCACTGATATACCCTTCTTCACGCAGTGTATTTACCGATGTGGTGAATACCGCTTTGTCGAAGAATTCAGGTGCGTTAATGCCATGTAATACTGACAGACGTTGTGCCAGCCTTCTGCTCTCTTTTTCCAGCGTACCCCGGCTGATTTCCGGGTTGGCATTCAGTAAAGAGAGAGTGATGGCATAACGTTGCAGTGTTTCGCGGACACCGGCTGCCAGCAATTGCAATGGGCGAATACGCGCTGGATTCAATACCAGCATACCTTGCTCTTTGTTGCAGATAAGGTTCTGGCGAGTAAGCTCATTAACCAAGATATTAACCACTTCCCGCAGATCTGCTTTGCTGTAACGTATAAACAGTTCTGCTTTGAGTAAGGGATAAATGATTTCTACCTGGCTTAGTAATACTTCACGGCTGATACGGCGATGATCAATAACGATGCAGGCAATTAGTGATGGTAGTACCAATAAATGCTGGATATTGTTGCGGTAGTAGGTCATCAGAACTGCACGCTCACGCGGCAGGATAATGATGTCGCCCATACTGTCTTTGTCTACCTCGAACTTATCCATTTGCAGAGCGTGTTCTAACAACTCTTCTGCAGTTTTCTTTGGTACAGTAACATCGGTTGTATAAGGCGCGTTGCGCATGAGTTGTATATAACAATCCAGTTGCTCAAGCAGTTGCTCACGAGTAAGTGCTCGCTGACGTGATGACAGCAGGGCAGTTGAACACAGGTTGATTGCGTTAGCCGCCGCGGCATTGTTGATGTTCACCATAATTTTCCCGGCCAGCTTACTGACGGTTGGGTTAACCCATTCAGGACGGTGAAACTCTATTGGGTCAATAGAATCACGCCAGTCAGGAACATGGTGATTAAGATATTGGATCAACGGGATAGGTTCACCAAAGTTTACATAGCCTTGCCCCAAATTACGAAGTTTACGCAAACCGCGTATCATCTGGAAAAAGCTCTCTTTCTCTTTGGTTGCTCCCCGCAGCTCTTTGGCATAGGTGGCAACTTCCATCACATGTTCGTAACCGATATAAATTGGCACGATAGTGATTGGGCGTGATTCACCTCTCAACATTGCTTGTAACGTCATGGTCAGGGTGCCCGTTTTGGGATCAAGCAAACGACCTGTCCGGGAACGACCACCTTCCATAAAGTATTCAACAGAATAGCCGCGTGCAAATAATTCACCCAGATATTCACGGAATATCGTGGCATAGAGTTTATTGCCTTTAAAAGTGCGGCGGATGAAAAATGCACCAAGGCGGCGGAATATCGGCCCTGCCGGCCAGAAATTCAGGTTGATGCCCGCGGCGATATGGGGCGGTACCAAACCCTGATGATAAAGCACATAGGAGAGCAGCAGATAATCCATATGACTACGGTGGCAGGGTGCATAAACCAGTTCGTGACCATCCTGTGCCAGACGACGAATGCGTTCAGCATTGTGAACATTGATCCCCTGATACAGACGGTTCCATGTCCAACCAAGTACACGATCTGACAGCCGTACTGTTTCATAAGAGAAATTCGCGGCAATCTCTTCCATCATGTTAACGGCATTCTGTTGCGCTTTCTCATGGGAGATTTTCTTGTTGCGGGCCTCATCAATAACGGCTTTTTCTATTGCTTTTGAAGCCAGCAGCTTATTAAACAGCTCCTGACGAACAGGCAGACGCGGACCCACCGCCGCCAGGCGTTGGCGTGAATAGTGCATTCGTGCCACGCGAGCTAACTTATGAGCAATAGTCTTGTCTGTGCCATGCTCAGTTGCCATATAACGCAGAGATACTGTGTTTGAAAAACGCACAAAACTGTCCCGGCCCAGCCAGAGAATGGCGAAGAATTTTTGGATACCATTAAGCAGCCGCAAATGTGGGGTGTTGTGTCCTTCACGTCCGGGTGAACGACCAAACATGACAGAAACTGGCAGCATTTGAATATCCAGGTTTGGATTATTACGATGCAGATCCAGATAAGCATGGAAAATTTTTACGGATTCCTGCTTTGGCGCGCAATAGCGGAATACGCGTGGGCCATTATCGATAAATACATAGCCCGGAAGCTCAGTATCACCTATCTCCAGTGAGTTTAAAGGGTCCGGCAGATCCTGCTCAAGACATTGCTGACGTAATGTCAGTAAGTCTGCTTTGGAGTGATACGGCAAGACGTACAGAATAGGGCGTGTCGTATCGAGCCGTAATTCGGTAATGGGATCTGTAGGAATAAGTTTGCTCTTTACCAGTATTTTCAGTGGTAAATTCAATAATTTATAATATATTTTACGCCAACCTGACATAAATAACTTGAAGCCTCTTGTTAGCAACACGTCGCAAGCATATCAGAAACAAGTGTTGAGATCTGTTATGTTAAGACGATAATAAAAGTTAAAAGTGGCAAATAACCTCACATTTGGTGTGAATAACTTATGGCAAATCAATCCAAGGGACTGACCCGTATCATCAAAGCAACTGTATATTCGATGAAAGGTCTCAGGGCTGCGTGGCAAAATGAAGCGGCTTTCCGGCAGGAAATAATTGCGGCGATATTGGCGGTGATTGTTGCATTTTATCTGGATATCAGTGCAATTGAACGCATTTTGCTGATTGGTTCAGTGATGCTGGTGGTGATTGTGGAGATCCTGAACAGTGCTATTGAAGCTGTTGTTGATCGTATTGGCAGTGAATTCCATGAACTATCCGGTCGGGCGAAAGATATGGGATCGGCGGCGGTCTTTCTGACAATGATGCTGTCGTTAATTGTCTGGAGTACCATTCTCTGGCGCTATTTTGTGACCTGATTTAGTTAAATAATGAGTCATTATACTATAATGGGCTGATTTTCTGCCCTGGCAGGTTCCCAATCGCTATTTACCTGTATATACTCACAGTTTAACTGTATAAACACACAGGAGGTGAAATGAAAGCACTTACCGTAAGGCAGCAGCAGGTTTATGACTTGGTGCGTGATCACATTTCGCAAACGGGTATGCCACCAACACGTGCTGAAATTGCATCACGTCTTGGTTTTCGTTCACCTAATGCGGCTGAAGAGCATTTAAAAGCATTAGCTCGTAAAGGGGTGATAGAGATTGTTGCCGGGGCATCCAGGGGTATCCGTTTACTGCTAGAAGAATCTGGTTTACCGTTGATTGGTCGTGTAGCCGCAGGTGAACCACTGTTGGCGCAGGAGCACATTGAAAGTCGTTATCGGATTGATCCCGCACTGTTTAAGCCAAGTGCGGATTTCCTGTTGAGAGTCAGTGGTATGTCCATGAAAGATATTGGGATTATGGATGGTGATCTGTTGGCGGTGCATAAAACACAGGATGTTCGTAATGGGCAGGTTATTGTTGCCCGTATTGAAGATGAAGTGACTGTAAAACGTTTTAAACAGACTGGAAATAAAGTTGAATTGTTGGCAGAAAACCCTGAGTTTAAGCCAATCGTGGTGGATCTGCGTGAACGGAGCCTGACAATTGAAGGATTAGCCGTTGGGGTGATTCGTAATAGTGATGGATTTTGATAGTAAAATATCGAATCGTTATTTTTTGTTTTTTATCAAAGAGTTAAAATATTCCGGCAGAATCATGTTATTGGTTTATCAATATGATTATCTTGAACGTGATTCTGCTGTTTCCTGTTGCTATTTACAGGTTCTCTATTTCTTTTTTATCTCAATACTGTGGTCGTGCTGGCATTCATCCCGCTCAGTACAGGATTCAATTTCTGCACAAGAGGAACATAAACCATGTGCTTCAATGACTGTATGGCGTAAACTGAATCCGGCGGTTTTTGCTAACTGTTGAATAGCGGATTCAACGGCTCCACCATCCCGTTCTGTGACAGAACCGCAACGGTCGCAGATAAACATTGCTGAGGTGTGGCTTGGTTGTTCGATATGGTGGCACAGCACATAACTGTTGGTGGATTCTATTTTATGAATAAATCCCTGTTCCAGCAGAAATTCCAGTGCCCGATATATTGTTGGTGGTTTAGCTTGTGGTTCTGCTTCTCGCAATAAATCCAGTAAATCATAAGCACTGATTGCGCCGGGTTGCTCTGATATCAGACGCAAAACTTCAAACCGCTGCGGAGTAAAGCGAACTCCCCGTGCCAGGCAAATAGCTTCGGCTTGTTCCAGTAACTTTTTTTGGTTAATCAGTTTCATTGCGCCCCTTACAGCCAGCATGATAACAATATTAGGATGTTATCATGTTTCTGCGATAGAAAATATTCTCCAGAAAAGTTCATTGTGTTTGTCCCCTGATAGAGTTAATTTGGTTAAATTGATACTTAGCAGCAAAAATAATGTTTTCTTGAGGTTTGTGATAATACAGATAAGAATTATCATATATGGTAGATAATTTTCGGAAAGGAATCATTTATGATGAAAGAACTTTTACAAAATCAGCCTCATTATAGGCAGTTTCCTGCGAAAGGCTATCAGGTAATAAAGAATATTATCTGTGAAAAAAGAAAGTTACCTTTTCTGAGTTCATTATACGCATTGATTAATATTTTATTTTTAATTGCAGTCTGTATGGGGATTATATTATCTGTGGCAATTGTATTATTTATAATAGATAATGTATCCGTCCCTGCTACAGACTATTTACTTTTGGCACAAGTAGTCGGTGTAGCATTATTTTCAGTAATGTCACTTTCAGTTATTATTTATCGTATTGTTAAACGCCCTGAATGGGAACAACGGCGCTATTATCAACAGGCTGGTTTATCTTTTTTACCGGAAGAAAAGCGCCAGGCATTGCGGTTAAACATTGTTAGTGACTATTGGCTGGGCTTTTGGAGTGAAACTCTGGAGCATTATCCTTTACAGTCACGGGTTGTTCATGATAACTATCGTTACTGCCTGCTCCCATTATCCTCTATTCAGGAACATCAATCCCAACTATACAGTGACTGGGGAATTATTGATGAAGAAGGTTATATGAAAATGCTAACTGATTTGTGGGGTGGGGTACATTCAAAACATTTTGCTGTTGATGCTGCGCTTAGTGATGGCAAAATGTTTAAAGTTCTTGCCAAATTAGTTGAAGTAACACCTGACTCTATTCGTAAATGTTCTCAAACTGTTAATAGGCACCCACCTGCATTGGTGTGGGGATTTGATTTGTGGCTTGCAATTGTTTTAAGCCGTAATTGTTTTTGTGCTGGTTATATCAGTGAAGAAGTGGCATGGAAAAATATGCTGAAAACCGCTGATTATATTTATGAAATCTTTGGCAGCTTTGACGAATTTCATACAAACTTACGGTTGGGTAATGCCTACTGGAGTAATGATTTTGACAAGAGTAAAGAGCTGCTAGATCAGTTTAATTATTATAAATTATATTGTGACTGGCCAATTGCCAGCTTGCCGTGGCCTGAGCCAAAAGGTGTTATTATGGAATGCCAAATGATGACAGGTTTTTCTGCATTAGTAGAAGATGTTTTACGCAGTAGAATGGAAGAACAACAAAGGTATGAAATTGATCTCACGGAGCCGTCAGTATCTCGTATACTCCATTAATATTTATATGAAACATTTCCCCTTGAAGAATACCTCAGGGGGAAGGTGAGAATTCTATTTTACCGGTTAAATTATAAAAACCATCGTGGTTAACAGAATTTACCCCGCTTCCTTATAATCACCTATTTTAAATGAAACGGGGCTGATATTTACGTTATTAGTTAATGAGTTAAATTAAACTGATAAACTTTCTCTCAATATCTTTAATAGCTGCGCATCCCGCCAGCTTCATGCTAAGTTTCAGCTCATCCTTAAGCAAATTTAAAACGGAAGTCACGCCTAGTGCTCCACCCAATGCCAGTCCATATAAAATTGGTCTGCCGATAGCGACAGCTTTGGCACCTAATGCGAGAGCTTTAAACACATGAATACCGCGACGGATACCGCCATCTAAATAGACCGGAATGTGACGCCCAACGGCTTCAACAATACTTGGTAATGACTTAATTGCTGCCGGGACAGTATCTAATTGCCGGCCGCCATGGTTAGAAACTTGAATAGCTGCGGCTCCGTGGTCAACACATTCTTTAGCATTTTCGGCAGATTGAATACCTTTTACGATGACAGGGAGACCTGATTCTTTGGCGAGAAATTCCAGATCCTTAAAATCAAGATCCCGTTTAAATAGTGCTGTAATCTCTGATAATGGTGCACCGATGGTAGTGCCAGGAACATTAGGAAATGGCAGTGAACGTGGGTAGGTAAATTTATTGCGTCTATCGGTTTCCCTATTACCACTCCACTCTAAATCAACCGTAAATACGATGGCGGTCGCCCCCATCGCTTTAGCCCGGCGTATTAGCTCACGGTTCATACCCATATCTTTGGTAAAATAAATTTGGAACCATTTGGGGCCGTTACTCACTTTTGCTATTTCTTCGAAAGATGAATTAGACAGAGTTTGCGCAGTAAACAGGGTACCAGCGGCAGCAGCGCCACGCGCTGTTCCCAATTCAGCCGAGATATGAGCCAGTCCGTGTGCTGCCATCGGTGGAATGAAAATAGGTATATCCACTTTACTGCCGAGTAATTCGGTTGTTGTGTCAGGTTCTTTTATCCCCGCGAGATAGCGGGGAATAATTTGGTAATCGTCAAAGGCTCTGGTATTTTCACGTAGCGTCCATTCATCACCTGAACCGCCGCTAATATAGCCAAATTGAGGGGCAGGAATCAGTTTACGTGCTTCTTCTTCCAAATCATAAAGATTAATAATATCAAGGGCTTTTTCTTCGCTACCTGTTTTATAAGCTCCTTGCAGTTTTATGTTAGCAGTTGCAGCATTAGCTGAAGATACCGTAGATAGGATACCGGCAGCAGCAAGACTTAATCCTCCAACCATGACGTCTCTTCTTGATGGCATACAATTCTCCCTTACTTAAAGTAGGCTTATAAATATTGACAATAGAATTTGTCCACATATATAAGAATAGACAAATTCTGGATAATTCAAGCTAATAAATATTTTTAGCATGTTTTTATGAGATTACAAAACTTGTTGGACTCGGTGATTTTTTTGTGAGAGGTTCATCTAAAAATTCAAAATTTGGTTTCAGGTGCTGAACTATTACCTCAATTAACTATAAGAAAATAGTTAATCGCTAAAAGTTATAAAAAATTTTCATCGTTCTTTATCAGAAAGAGACTATTATTGAAATGCAATATCAAAATGATATTCGACGATAGGGAAGATGTTTTATTTTAATATCTATTAACTCAAAATCTTATTTAATGAAAATATCAGTTTTTTCCTTAAGGAGAAATTATGAGTAATAAAAATGAATTTAAAGCTTTTTCTGCTAGCCAAGATGCTAATGTTATTTCTCAAGGAGAATATGAAGAAAGTCGTGATCTGAACACAGGTATTCCACCCAATATTATTTCCATTGGTTTGTTAAATAAGGTCTTGCGTCAGTCATCAACGATATCATCTGTGGTAGCTGATTTTATCTCTACACAATGTAGCGATGATGTTTTGGATGATGGCGATATAGTCAAACTCACTACACAATTAAATAGAGCTTTAGAGCAGAAAATCACAACAGAAATTCCAAGTGCTTCATTAGCACAGGAAGGCATTGTTCAGCTTACAGATAGACTTGGTAATAGTAGCAGGTTGGCCGCGACACAAAAGCTTACCCAAGAATTAGCAGATTTGTTTAATGAAAAGCTTAGTAATAAAGTGCCTAATATTCGGAAAGTGAATGGTAAGGAGTTGTCTGAGGATATTCATCTGGGCGCCGTGGATATTGGTGTATATACACCAGAACAAATAGACCAAAAAATTAATATTGAAGTAGACAGGAGAATTGATATTGAATTAGACCAAAAAATTAGTATTGAAGTTGATAAAAAAATTAATGCTAAAGGTAATAAGAACACCGCCGATAAAGCTGTTAATGGTTGGTGGAAATGTGGAGACACGGGTGTAATTTATCAATGGGGACGCACTGACGTGATCCAAAGTGGTAATGTGGCTCGTATTCAGTTACCAATTAGTTTTTCCAATACGGATTATTCTGTGAATATTAATCCTATCCAGAGCAAAATAGGTTCTATGGGAGCGGTTATTGGCTACGTAAATGTGATTGATCGCTCATCTTTCGATTTATTAAACTCTTGGGTAAATGCCAGATGGAACAGCCCATTCTTTTGGATAGCGATAGGATATTAGTTATGTATTATTACAGTGCAAAAACCAATGCGTTCTATCCAATAGAGTTGAAAGAGAATTATATTGCAGCTGGTTCATTGCCGGATGATGTTATGGAAGTCAGTAGTGATATTTATTATAAATATGCCGCTAATAATGCACCAGAAGGAAAGTGCCGTATAGCGGGTAAAAATGGCTTGCCAGAATGGGGGGATATTCCTCCATCCACGGAAAGTGAATTACAGCAATATGCCCAACTCCAAAAGCAGCAATTAATGGCTGAGGCAATAAAACAAATCGCACCATTGCAAGATGCTGTTGATTTAGATATTGCTACTAAAGAAGAGAAAATGGCTTTATTGGCATGGAAAGAGTATAGAGTAATGCTTAACCGGATAGATATTTCACAGGGAAAAGATATTGATTGGCCTGAGCAACCAAGGTGATCGATAAGCGCTGAATTTCCCCAAAAAAATTGGCTGCTTGATTTTTTTGGGGATTGAGTTTTAGTTACTGATGATCTGTTATAGATCAATTTTATTCTTCTTAATCAATAATTATTTCTTCACTATAATGTAGTTTGTGGAGAGCGTTTTGATTTATTTCTTCTTTTCTCGCTATGCTTTCTTCTGAGGATGGATTATTCGCATTGTTGGTTTTCTTTTGATAACGAGAAGGCCATATTTCGGCAGGGAGTAGACCTAGTTTTGCGGCGATGATTGCTTCTCCTTTTGGCCATTGGCGATGTAGTGCATTACTAAGTGTAGATGATGCTAACCCTGCTTTACGGGAAACAGATGAAAGGGTTGTTCCTTGCTTTCTTAAAGCGGCAATAATATCAGCGGGATGCCAATCTTTTTTGTCCACGATAATTCTCCAATATTACGTTAAGTATTCGTACAGTGAGTTTACTTCTGTAGCCAGTAAAACTGGGTATTTGAGTATGATCAAGGTGATCCTAATTTAAGGTAGAGAAAATCAGAAACCACAGTTGTTTCAAATCAATGTGATCCGAAAAATATTCGATGAACATCCATAAATAATTCTTATTAAATTTGATGAATTTAATGTATCTACTCATACATGAATTTTCAACAAGTTTTTTGTTTTTGAGTGATAAATTTGTAGATAACATAGAAAAATCTATGTATAAGTTACTAAAAAATAGATAAATTTTTTATAATGTTAGTTATAATATGAAATTGTTAAATATTCACGTAATGCTGGTTATAAATATAGCCATATACAGGGAAAGGATTTATCAGGAATAAATCTATAAAAATATATAAGTCAATAGCATATTGTTAATTTATGAAGAATCTTGCAGATAGATTAAAATTCGTCCTATACAAGCTGGGTATTTCTCAAGCAGAAGCAGCGAAGCGCTGTCGTCTAGCGCAACAATCATTAAACTACATTATTAGAAATAACCTTAATGAATCAAAGCTTTCAAACAGGATTGCAGAAGGATTAAATTTGAATCCGGAATGGTTGATTAGTGGTAAAGGAAATTTTCGGGATCCGGAGATATATAGAGTCCCTTTGATCGATAACTATTTTTCTCTCGGATTATATATTAGAGGACAAGAGTTAGGTGAAGACACGCAATATTTGCTCACAACCCGTTTTCTGGGCAACAGGCCCTTTGCGAAACAAATTGAGAAGAATAAGATAGCCATTTGTTGTTCAAATGAGTTTGATATTGAACCTATATTTTTTGATGAATATTTATGTGTAACAGAAGATTGCTGCAAAGTTGTGGAGAGTAAGGATTTGTACGATCAAAAAAATATCTACATTATTTGTGAATGGAGGATTTATAATGTCGATTTTTCGCAGAGCAGTTGATTATTTTTATTATTTGAAGGATTTATTAAGAGAAGACAATCTTCATGTTAAGATTGATGGATTGAAGTTATCGTCAAGGGAAATTTTTGTTTCTTACCATATTAATAAGCATGATATAAACTCGTCAATGGATTTAGGAAGTTTTACAGAAAACTATTATAATAATTTGACGACTAGTGACAAGTTATTGATAATGAAATATATTTCTTATTATGATATTTTTCTAAAATTGTTTAATGATGGAAATTGTACCGAAAAGGATTTTTTGGATAATCTTAAAACGGAAATAAAAAAAGATGGTTTATAATGGATTTGGAAATAAAAATAGATCTGAATTTTATAATATTTTTTTTGCTTCATTATTTATTTGTTTATCGATTACTTCGCACCTGATAGCTTACAGGCTGGTAAGTTTTGGTGATTATGTAATAATCCCATCCACTTTTACCTACATGTTATGTTTCTCCATAGTTGATATTTTCTCCTGCTTTAATTCAAGAAAAACAGTCTTGCTTATCATAGCGCTGGAAGCAGTTACTAATTTAATTATGATTTTGATCACAAATATTGTAATCTCAATGCCTTATCCTGATGTTTTTAAGGAAAGTATGGCTTATTATAATACTTTCAATCCAATTTCTAATTTATTTGTTGCTAATATACTTGGCTCATTCGTAGCATTTGTTTTAAATTCTATAATATTTTCTTACTTTTATAGAAATAAGAAATTGTCTTTTATAAAGTCGTCAATATTTTCATTTGCTGTAGTTGTTGTAGTGTATACGACTATAACTGACTATTTGGCTTTTAATGAAATGTATTCTGATATAATATATAGTCTTACTTTAACCAATATGGTTACTAATTCTATTTTAATAATTTTCTATTCTCTCATTTCAAACCAAATTGTACGTTATATAAACAAAAGATTGATATAAACTAACGGAGGAAATATAATGATAAATTTCAAAGGATTAGGTCATGTTTGTATTATTGTGGATGATGTAATTGAAGCCATTGATTTTTATAAAAAATTTTTCGGTGCAATTCCAAGGCAATTTTTTCCGCATTTTAAAAATAATGGTTTTGCGAAATCAGCCGGTTTTATCGATAATCCTGAACAGGTAGATGTATCAATAGCGTTTTTAGAAATTCCTGGGACTGGTGTTTTTATCGAATTGATGGAATATCACTATCCAACTGGAAGAAAACGGGATGAAATAAAAGAGACTAATGACATCGGTGGTGTTGGGCATATTTGTCTTAGAGTGCATAATGTAGACAGTGTATTTGAGCACGTAAAGCGTTTTCCTGATGTCAGACTGATAAGTTCATCACCATTATATAAGCCGTATAAAATAGATGAAATAGTCAGTAATGAGTTTATGTTTTTTAGTGAAGAAGATGAAAAAGACAGTGCCCTGAAACAAGAAACTTGTAAGATCATAGGTAATATCAGATATTTTTATTTTATAGATAAA
Organism: Photorhabdus stackebrandtii; assembly: GCF_011189495.1. Classification (NCBI taxonomy): domain Bacteria; kingdom Pseudomonadati; phylum Pseudomonadota; class Gammaproteobacteria; order Enterobacterales; family Morganellaceae; genus Photorhabdus; species Photorhabdus stackebrandtii. Next base: position 67,243 of record NZ_PUJV01000015.1, on the reverse strand, counting down.
TATAATGTTCAATGGGAATTTGAGGAAGGGCATGATGATATTGGTACTGATTGATTCTATCTAAAATACGATCAATTGAGTGTGATAATATCTTATTAACTTGGAAATACACATGTAAATATTTAATTATATTTGCATGTGTAATTAAAAAATTAAGATGGAAAGGGCATATTACCCCAGAGAGATAATGTTTTTGCCTTCATATTACTACAGGCATGGGTGATTAATGTTATTCTTTCTGCTTTCAGCTCATCGCACAAGGCCTGTGGCAAATAACCTTTATTGCCCTACAAAACTCCAGTTAATCCTTGTACCCGCGCTTTTACAGGATGACGATCATCCTTAGTTCCTGAGGTCAACTTAACCGCTAAAAGTTCACCGCAATTATTGGTAGATTCACATAATATTTGCCGATCTGTTGGCTAGTGTAGAAGAGATGTTGAAAATAGAGAAGGGTGAGCTGACGCCGAAACCGGAACATGTTCATACTTTCCCCAAGATTGATGTTAAAGCGATACGCGAATATAGTAGGCCGTAATTTATTCTTATTCTCCACCTTGGGTCTCCATATATATGGGGTGCTATCAGGGGTGCTGAGAATGCAAAAACATCTTAAAAAATTTAAAAATGCACCAAAATAAAGAAAGTAATAAAGGTATTGAAGACAGTAGGATAGGTGAGGAATTGGTTAAATATAACCCTGGCCGTTTCTCCATAGCCCCGATGCTTGACTGGACAGATCGTCATTGCCGTTATTTCCATCGTCTGCTAACTAAGCAAACGCTGTTGTATACCGAAATGGTGACAACCGGAGCAATTATTCATGGAAAAGGCGATTATCTGGCATACAGTAAAGAAGAAAACCCAATAGCATTACAACTGGGTGGAAGTGATCCACAAGCGCTGGCGCATTGTGCGCAAATTGCTCAGGAGCGTGGCTATGATGAAATTAACCTGAATGTGGGTTGTCCTTCTGATAGGGTACAAAATGGGCGTTTTGGTGCTTGCCTGATGGCGGACGCGGTATTAGTGGCAGATTGTGTCAAAGCAATGCAGGATGTAGTTAGTGTACCGGTTACGGTTAAAACCCGTATTGGTATTGATGAGCAAGACAGCTACGAATTCCTGTGTGATTTTATTGATACTGTTGTGCAACGCAGTGGCTGCAATATATTTACCATACATGCACGCAAAGCCTGGCTTTCTGGTTTAAGTCCAAAAGAAAACCGTGAGATCCCACCGTTGGATTATCCGCGAGTTTATCAATTGAAAAAAGATTTTCCTCAACTGACAATTGCTATCAATGGCGGCATTAAGTCGCTGGAAGAAGCAAAACAGCATCTGCAACACGTAGATGGGGTTATGGTCGGGCGTGAGGCGTACCAGAATCCATCTATTCTGGCACATGTTGATCACGAGTTATTTGATTCTTCAATTCCGGTAGTGAATCCCGTTGAGGTGGTTAGAACGCTTTATCCTTATATAGAGCAAGAACTTTCAAAAGGAGCCTATCTGGGGCATATCACCCGCCATATTTTAGGCATTTTTCAGGGGATTCCGGGCGCGCGTCAGTGGCGTCGTCATCTGAGTGAAAATGCCCATAAACCCGGTGCAGATATTTCCGTTGTGGAACAGGCGTTGGCAATGGTAACTGAGCGGATGTAATATCCGCTCGTTTTACCGTTAAGGATGGGATTAAAATATTTATCGATATCGCATGATTTTTTGCCGTGATTTAACTTATTTTTCGGGATTAGCTTCCCATTATTTGACAAAAATAGATATCCATATATGTTTGTCAAACATTGTGATACTGCTCGAATAAATCAATTTTTCCGTACTGGAATTTGGACAGTCTTGTTTCAGCAATAATGCTTAAGTTCTGCGATCTTTGCTGGTGGTAAGTACTTAGCAACCAGTTTGTTAGGCATTATTCAACATGGAATGCGTAAACACTGAGTCTTTTTATTTTTCTTTATCATGCTATATTGTGAAACTTAACATTGAACAAAGATTAAGATATTCAACGATTATTGATTTTTTAATGGGTATAAAATTAATATCGAATAGAAGTAAGTAATTAAAAGTAGTTTGTAATGGTATGAAATTATTCAGGATGAAGTTTGTATGCTTGGGTAACATTATTATCCAGCAAGAGAATACAGGCGTTAGGTTGTTCGAATGAAGAAGTGGGATTAGTTGAAAACTATTGTGTCGTTACATCAGAGCGAAGAACTGCCTTTATGGAGGTTTGGTGTTTATGGATAGTTTAAGATATGAGAAGTTCAGTTGTTTTAATCATAATGACGTCTTTTTCGACACATTAAAGGAAAGTTATGTCGAATTTTCAGATTGGTTAAATAAAAAGGCCTTGAGTAATGAATCAGCTTATTTATTGTATGATGATACGAATAGAATAGACGGATTTCTTTATTTAAAACCTGAAAGTAATGTTTCAGATGTCGAACCCTCTTTGCCTGGTAGCACTCATCTTAAAATAGGTACGTTTAAGTTTGAATCAAAAGGCACATTGCGTGGACAGCGTTTTATAAAGAAAGTATTCGATACAGCAATAGCGTTAGAAGTTGATAACATATATGTGACTATCTTTGAAATGCATGATTACCTGATCCGCTTATTCAAAAAATATGGTTTTTATAAGCATGGCGAAAAACATACAAATAATGGCATAGAATTTGTATATGTTAGAGATTTAACCTTAATAAATGGTGATATTCTTCTTGATTATCCATTGATAGTGAATAAAACAGAAAATAAATATTTATTATCAATATACCCAGAGTTTCATACACGCCTCTTTCCTGATTCACGCCTTTTAACTGAGCCACCTGATATTTTTCAGGATGTTTCACATGCTAATAGTATTCATAAAATATATATATGTGCAATGAAAGATGTTCTTTACATGAAGAGAGGAGATATCATTGTTATATATAGGACTGCCGATAAGCAAGGGCCAGCGCGATATAGATCAGTGATTAGCTCACTTTGTGTTGTTGAAGAAGTTCGGGTTATTGATGAATTCCAAACTTTAAAAAGTTATATTGATTATTGTGGTAGGTTTAGTGTCTTTAGTGAAAGTGAATTAACTAAAATATATAAAGAAAGACGATATCCATATATAGTGAGATTTACTTATAATGTGGCTTTGCCCAAAAGGATTATTCGTGATAGACTTATTAATGAAGTTGGTTTAAATGGTGATGATTATTGGGGAGTAATGAAATTAACCAATGATCAATTTAATGATATTATCCGACTGAGTGAAGTTAATGAAAGTTTTATTATCAATTAAGCCTGAATATGTTAATAGAATACTTGATGGTTCAAAGAGATTTGAATTCAGAAAAGGGGCTTTTAAAAATAACGAAGTTCAGTCCGTTGTTATATATGCGACTATGCCTATAGGGATGGTTGTTGGAGAGTTTGAAATTGAAGAGATCATTTCTGATTCACCTTCTGTTGTGTGGGAAATGACTCGACAATTTGCAGGTATAACAAAGGATTTTTTTGATAATTATTTTGAGGGGAGAAAAAATGCTGTCGCAATTGGCATTGGTAATGTTAAAAAGTACGATAAACCTTTGTCTTTAGATATGCTTGGTCAAGGGATAAAGGCGCCTCAATCCTATCGCTATTTATCTTCCTGAATGAGAGATACCCCAATAATTAATAGGGGTATCGTTTTATCCTCCATCTCACACTCTGTACTCAGCACTGTTATCTAATGAATGTACATATATATAGTCGTTGGCGGTTTGGTCGATAGCTCGTTCAATTTACCATTAAGGGATCAGTAAACTTGATCCCTGAGTGGCGCGACTTTCCAACGTTTGGTGTGCTCTTGTTGCTTCACTCAGTGGGAATTTCTGACTCTCTGGTACATCTACATTAATTTTGCCGCTAGCAATCAGATCGAATAGCGCTTTGCTGGCTTCCTTCAACTCTTCGCGGGTCGAAATATAGCCGGCGATAGAAGGGCGAGTAACAAACAGTGAGCCCTTTTGATTTAAAATCCCCAAATCGACACCCGTAACTGGTCCAGATGCATTGCCAAAACTGACCATCAAACCGTGGCGTTTCAGGCAATCCAATGAGTTCAGCCAGGTGGATTTACCTACGGAATCATAAACTACACCCACTTTTTCACTGTGGGTTATTTCATAAACTCGCTCAACAATATTTTCGCGGTTATAGTTAATTACCTGCCATGCACCAGCATCTTTCGCGCGTTGAGCTTTCTCATCAGAGCCAACAGTTCCGATAAGTTTTGCACCTAAGGTTTTTGCCCATTGGCAGGCAATCAGCCCAACGCCACCGGCGGCGGCATGAAACAAAAAGGGTTCACCGGGTTGAATCTTGTAGGTACGGTGCAGAAGATAGTAAACTGTCAACCCTTTCAAAAAAGAGGCGGCAGCTTGCTCAAAGGAGATGGCATCCGGCAGAACAGCGACTTTACTTTCCGGGACATTATGCACTTCACTGTAAGCGCCCAAAGTTGATTGCGCATAAACTACACGGTCACCCACTTTTATGGACGTTACAGCGGAACCCACTTTGCTCACTACGCCTGCGGCCTCAGTACCTAGACCGCTTGGCAGGTGTGCTGGTGGATAGAGCCCGCTACGGATGTAAGTATCAATATAGTTGATTCCAATAGCTCTGTTTTCTACTTGTACTTCATCTTTAGCAGGTGATGCGGGTGTGAATTCACAATATTTAAGGACTTCAGGGCCGCCGGTTGCGGAAAATTCGATATGCTTTGCCATGACTCAACCTCGTAAATGTAGGGAGAATGTTTGCACGTAGTAGTTGAACTGATTGTAAACGGGCTTTAAGGTGTCAGGAATAATTACAAACTATATCTAATTACTCAAGACACTTCATAGCGTATACTCGTGCGTCGTTACAGGTTTATCAGTGGATTATTGCGGGATTCATGGCAGGAAAAAAATCAACTCACAACAAAATGGCTGAACCAAAAGATCGCCAAATGGAGGGGCTGAAGCTTCCGCCACACTCTTTGGAAGCGGAGCAATCCGTGTTAGGTGGTTTAATGCTGGATAACGAGCGTTGGGATAATGTTTCCGAACGAGTCACCAGCAATGATTTTTTCAGCCGTCCACATCGACGTATTTTTTCTGAAATGCAGCGGTTGCTGGAGATGGGCAACCCCATCGACCTGATTACGTTATCTGAATCTCTTGAGCAGAGTGGGGATCTGAGCAATGTAGGCGGTTTTGCTTATCTGGCCGAATTATCAAAAAATACGCCAAGTGCGGCTAACATTAATGCCTATGCGGATATCGTCCGCGAACGTGCTGTTGTCCGCGATATGATTGCAGTAGCTAATGAAATTGCGGATGCGGGTTACGATCCTCAGGGAAGGAGCAGCGAAGAATTATTGGATCTGGCTGAATCGCGGGTATTCCAGATCGCAGAAAACCGTGCCAGTAAAGATGAAGGGCCGAAAGGGATAGAACGGATCCTTGAGGAGACCGTCGAGCGTATTGAGCAACTCTATCAGCGGCCTCATGATGGCGTAACGGGTGTTTCTACCGGTTATCAGGATCTGGATAAGAAAACCGCAGGGTTACAAAAATCAGATCTGATCATCGTAGCTGCTCGCCCTTCTATGGGTAAAACCACTTTTGCCATGAACCTGTGTGAAAATGCAGCCATGATGCAGGACAAACCTGTTCTGATCTTCAGTCTTGAGATGCCTGGCAACCAGATCATGATGCGTATGCTGGCATCCCTTTCACGGGTGGATCAAACCCGTATCCGTACAGGTCAACTTGATGATGAGGACTGGGCGCGGATCTCCAGTACGATGGGGATATTGCTGGAAAAACGCAATATGTATATTGATGATTCTTCCGGCCTGACGCCGACCGAAGTGCGTTCCCGTGCCCGGCGTGTTTTCCGTGAAAATGGCGGGTTGAGCCTCATTATGATCGACTACCTGCAATTAATGCGGGTTCCATCTTTATCTGATAACCGTACTTTGGAAATTGCAGAAATTTCCCGTTCACTCAAAGCGTTGGCTAAAGAACTTCAGGTGCCAGTAGTCGCACTTTCTCAGCTCAACCGTAGCCTTGAACAGAGGGCAGATAAGCGCCCGGTTAACTCTGACTTACGTGAATCCGGCTCTATTGAACAGGATGCCGACCTGATTATGTTTATCTATCGTGACGAGGTTTACCATGAGAGCAGCGATATGAAAGGTGTGGCTGAAATCATTCTTGGTAAGCAACGTAACGGTCCAATCGGTACAGTTCGCCTGACATTTAATGGTCAGTGGTCGCGGTTTGATAACTATGCCGGACCGAGTTATGACGACGAATAAGTATTAACCACCAGAGAATTAATCAATAAAGGAATAAAATGAAAGCGGCAACCGCAGTTATTGACCGCCGCGCTCTGCGACATAACCTGCAACGGGTAAGGGCTCTCGCCCCTAAAAGCAATCTTATTGCAGTTGTGAAAGCAAACGCTTATGGCCACGGTTTACTGGAGACAGCACATACGCTGGAAGACGCCGATTGTTTCGGTGTAGCGCGAATTGGTGAAGCATTGACGTTACGCCATGGTGGTATCGTCAAACCGATTCTGTTATTAGAAGGATTCTTTGATGCGGCTGACCTGCCTGTACTGGTCGCCAACCATATTGAGACGGTGGTGCACAGCGTTGAGCAATTGGAAGCACTGGAGAAGGCTGAATTATCTCATCCGATAAAAGTGTGGATGAAACTGGATAGCGGAATGCATCGTCTTGGTGTTCGGCCGGAAGATGCGGAAGCTTTCTATGAACGGTTGAGTTGTTGTCAAAATGTGCGGCAGCCAGTCAATATTGTTAGCCATTTCAGCAGGGCTGATGAACCCACCGTAGACACAACCCGCCAGCAGATAGCTTGTTTTCAGGCTTTTTGCGCTAACAAACCGGGAGAAAAGTCTATTGATGCGTCGGGGGGGATCCTGTTGTGGCCGGAAGCCCATCAGAACTGGGTGCGCCCTGGGATTATGATGTATGGTGTATCGCCATTGCCAGATAAAACGGCGGCAGATTTTAACCTGATCCCAGCGATGACACTAAAATCGAGCTTGATTGCGGTTCGTAAGCACAAAGCCGGTGAATCAGTCGGTTATGGTGGAACTTGGGTCAGTGAACAGGATACCTGGCTTGGTGTTGTAGCTATTGGTTATGGCGATGGCTATCCGCGTAGTGCTCCCTCAGGAACGCCAATATTTATTAATGGCCGTGAAGTGCCGATTGTTGGCCGTGTTTCGATGGATATGATATCTATTGATTTGGGGCCAGATACTACAGATAAAGTTGGTGATGAAGTGGTTCTCTGGGGGGATGTGCTGCCAGTGGAACGGGTTGCTGAATGCACGGGCATCATTACTTACGAGTTGATGACCAAACTCACTTCCAGAGTTGCAATGGAATATCTGGACGGATGATGCTATAGGCTATATTGTTTGTTGAATAACTGATTGACAAGGAGTATAGCCTGATGTTCCAGAATGTTGATGCTTATGCCGGTGATCCGATTCTTTCGCTGGCTGAAGAATTTAAAAAAGATCCTCGTACGGAAAAAGTTAATCTGGGCATTGGGCTGTATTACGATGAGCAGGGTGTGACTCCGCAATTGCAGGCTGTGGCTACCGCTGAAGAGCAACTTCGTGCGCTGTCACAGACTGCCTCTCTTTATCTGCCGATGGAAGGGCTGCAATCATATCGTCTTGCTGTTCAGGAACTACTATTTGGTAAAGATCATCCTATGTTGAAACAGCAGCGGGTGGCAACAATTCAAGCGTTAGGTGGTTCTGGCGGTCTGAAAATCGGCGCTGATTTTCTGCATCGGTATTTCCCTGATTCAGAAGTGTGGTGCAGTGATCCAACCTGGGAAAACCACGCGGCTATTTTTATGGGTGCTGGTGTGAAGGTGAATTACTACCCTTATTTTGATGAACAGACCAAAGGGGTAAAATTCAGTGAAATGCTGGAAACGTTCAGAAAATTGCCGGCAAAAAGCATAGTTTTGATGCATCCTTGTTGCCATAACCCAACGGGATCTGATCTGACAGATGATCAATGGGATCAGGTTGTTCAGATTGTTGAAGAAAGGGAACTTCTGCCATTTCTTGATATTGCGTATCAGGGGTTTGCGGATGGTATGGAAGCAGATGCTTATGCCATTCGCGCCATGGCGACAGCTGGTTTGCCTTTTCTGGTGAGCAACTCCTTCTCCAAGATATTTTCTATGTATGGTGAACGCGTTGGTGGCTTGTCTGTTGTTTGTGATGATGAACAGACGAAAGATCGGGTGTTTGGACAGTTGAAAGCTGGTGTACGCCGTATTTATTCCAGTCCACCGAATTTTGGTGCACAGGTTGTGGCTAAGGTTCTGACTGATCCGGCTTTAAAGACACAATGGCTGGAAGAAGTTGAACATATGCGCAGGCGTATTCTGGAAATGCGCACGGTGCTGGTGGATGCACTGAAAACCGCATTGCCAGAGAAAAATTTTGATCACTTGCTGAAACAGCGCGGCATGTTCAGTTATACCGGCTTTAGCCAGCAACAAGTGGATCGCTTGCGTGAAGAGTTTGCTGTTTATCTGGTCGGTAGTGGCCGAGTCTGCATGGCTGGGGTTAATTACCATAATGTTGAGCGTATTGCTGAAACATTTGCGGCGGTAAATAAGTAATAAATTTTAATATAAATAATCTGCTATTGATGATAATGATTGGCAGGTTTGTAAAATAGCAGTACACCCTCCTCTTTAGAAGCGCACTAGGCATGGTGCGCTTTTCTCTCTCTCTGATTTAACTTATCTAATTGAATTGTAATATCTTTTTTTCATTTTTTCGGCCTGCAATTTGAAAAGTTTAAGGTAGAACGGAATAGGATGATTATTCAGGTAATACAAGCTAGTCGGGTCACAAAAACGCCTGTATTTCAGTTAGAGGTTCTTTAACCATAGCCCCTATTTGTTCCCTCTCTCCCTCACAGCCCTTGCTACGTCTGGCTTGAGAATGAAATATCGTTTTCTGCATTCACCAATAATAATTCAATAACCTTTTGAATATTAATGCTTTTATCTTTGTTGCAAAATTCATATTTCCCCAGGAAGCTTAAATGCTGCCAAGCGACGGGAGACATTTGAGCTATCGTCTTCGCTTTCTGTTGATCTTTATTGAATGGACTCTGCATTGATGCCTAAGTCAATTTCATCTTTCCCATTTAATACTTTACCACCACTAATCTTTGCGATTGCAGATGTTAATTGATGGTAAGATTCACCGCGACAAAGGCTGGACTGCACAATTTCACGTATTTTCTTCGAGTCTATGTAATCTAATATATAATCACTCATGATGATCCGATCAAACTCTATCAATGTCCTCAATGTCGGGTTCTTTTTGTAAACTGATAATTTACGAACGATTTGACTTTGTGTTGTTTGTTTTAAGGCTAAAATCCTTAAAATATTATCCCATTCATTAATAATCAATCCAGCATCGATTTTATCACTCGGTTTTATCACATATTTAACGTATTTTTTAGATTCTTTAAATCCGACTAAGAACCTATCCCAAAAGGAATTGTCGTCTTCTATAACGGATAATTTTGAAGGCATAGAGAGTATGGCAAACAACAAATGGCGGCTCAGTGATGAACTTTGGGGAAAAATGGCGCCACTTATTCCCGAACATAAAACTCAGCATCCTCTGGGCACACATCGTAAACGTGTTGATAACCGTGCCGCTATGCGCTATGGATGCCATCTTCTTTGTGCTCAGAACGGGCTGCCAATGGAACGCCCTGAATGCAACAGGAATATGCTCGTCAAGTTCGGCTCACCGTCGTTTTCAGGAATGGCGTGACGCAGGCGTTTTTGAACGCTTCTGGCAGAACGGTTTACTGGCCTGCAAGCATCTCGCGATCATCGACTGGTCGTGGTTATCACTGGATGGTTGCATAACCAAATCCCCTTTAGCGGGGACAAAAAAACAGGTCGTCACCCCACGGACCGAGGGAAACAAGGCGTAAAACGCAGCCTTATGACAGATGCTAAAGGGTTTCCTCTTTCACTCGTTGTTGCCGCGGCAAAATACGGACTTTAAAGCTCAAAGATGGGTTGTCGAGAGGACTCATAGCTGGATGAATCGCTTTCGCCGGATACTGACCCGATGGGAAAAGAAGGTTGAAAACTATGAAGCTATGTTACATTTTGCATGCGGGATTATAGTCTGGAACCAAACCCTATTGGGATAGGCTCTTAAACCTCGCTGCGGCGAGGTTTAAGATTATTCTATCGTGATGTTTAAATGGCAATAAGTTCCAGATGTTTGCCTAAGGCATTTAACGCATTCGCTATGGTGTCAATTTTAGTGCTGTGACCTATAATGACACTATGCGTTGGATTTCTTGCGGTCGGGTGCCTAGTAATCGTGCAAGCTCCGCATTGCTTGTTTTTGTTTGAAGCATCGTATTTAACAGCAAAACTTTAGCCGCTATACTAGCCGGTACTTCGACAAAAGCTTCGCCTTCAAGCGACGGTGCTGGTATTTCGCGCCGATCTTCAAAGTAGAAATCAAACGCAGTAACCAGAGCATCCCGCGCCATAGCTAACGCTTCTTCTCGGGTATCTCCACCTGTTAAGGCTTCAGGGATATCTGGGAACATCACAGCCCAACCTGTTTCGTCATGTTCGAATTTTACTGGGTATCGCATATTTTTACTCATTGACATCCTCCCCTTCCTAAAGCATAGGTATCTACACAATTCTCGTCAGAAATGGTATTAATATTCAGTATGCTTTCAACTTTTCTATCGCCGGGCTCGATGCCCGGCTCAACCGTCGATATCAATCTTTGGTTAAACAACCTATGACTCCCGCCGCTTCCCTTGCGCCGGCGATTAAAGATATCGCCAGTGCCCAGAAGACGACCTTTGCCACCACTCAGGCCGTCTGGCGTTTTCTCAACAATGACCGTATTTCATTTAGCCAGCTTAATCAGCCGATGATTGAACTGGCCCAACAGGGCATCCTCAGCGTTCCCATGCTTATGCGTTGGTGGTTCATGACGGGTCTCGCTTACAGTTTGCCTCACATCCGCATAAAGCCCATCGTCTTCAGATGACCCATGCCCGGGATATCGGTTATGAGCTGCAAACCAGCCTGCTAGTTGATGTCGCTTCTGGTCTGCCAATCGCCCCAGTGGCACAGTCACTGACGGACAATACCGGATGTCACTCGACGCTGGATGAGAACCGGCTTCCCCAGGAAACGCATCTGGATGCGTTGACGGCCAGTATCAGCCAGATTGAAGCCCTGGAACTGGGCAAAACATTGATTCATGTGATTGACCGGGAAGGTGATTCGGTGGGCCATCTGCGTCAGCTCAGTGCGCAGGGATTTCGGGGGTTAATCCGGGGAAAAGAGGGCCATCGTGTTGAATACCAGGGCGAAACCCAAAAATTCGGTCAGGTGGCAGAAAACCTGTCTTTTCACGTCACCGGACAGGTGGATTACAAAGGCAGGAAAGCGGGCCTGGCGGTGAGTGACGCGGGAATAACGATAACGCGAGCGGCCAAACCGAAGCGTATCCATGAAGAAACCGGAAAAAGGCTAAAAGTACAGTCAGGTCCGCCGCTCCCGGTCAGGCTGAGAGTTGTCCGGCTGATGGATGAGGAAGGGCAGCGGCTGGGGCAGTGGACCCTGCTGACGAACGTGGGAGAGGAAAGGGGTCCTGATGAGGTGGAGCAATGGGATTACTGGCGGTGGAACATCGAATCGTTTTTTAAGCTGATAAAGGGGGCGGGTCATGATGTGGAGTCCTGGTTGCAACGCAGTACGGGAGCGGTGTTACGGCGGCTTTTAATGGCGAGTATGGCCTGTGTACTGGCGTGGCGCTTACAGCGAGGAAATGATGAAGAGAACGTCAGGGCAAGGCGATTATTGTGTCGTTTATCGGGACGTCAACAGAAACGGGGGCGACGAGAAAGCGCCCCGGCCATTCTGGCGGGCTTATCACTGCGGCTAAATACGTTACAGTTGTTATCGGAATACTCGGCAGAGGAACTGACCCGGCTAGCCGCTAGTGTGTTGGGTCAGTTCGATGATGTGTAGATACCTATGACCTGAAAGGAAGGGGCTTCCCGCGAAAAGCATGGTGAAGTTATGCGAGTAACCCGCCCCTTAGGGCCGGTTTGCTTACCGTTCAAGAAAACTTTCAGATGGTTAGTCCCATCTATAAATTCTGCTCCTTGAGCTTTAATCTACCGGCGAAACTCGCTTTGCTTCACTGCCTCTTCCTGTTTGTTTAACTTGAAAGCAAATATAAACATTTTTGTTTGTTCTTTATAGGATGAAGTCTAACGTGAGAATTGCTCTAATTGCAGCGTGTATAGTTTGTTCGGGGATAATTTCTGTTATGGAATATATTTTTTTAATGTGAAACAAATCAAATTTTCACGAAACGTGTTTCAAATGGTAAAAAATGATCCTGACTATTTCAAGGTATATCCAAACATTTGTTAGGTTTAGATAAGATTTTTCTTATTCCTTTGTTTTATTAAATCTATTTCTAAAGTGAGAAGCTGATTTATTACCAATATACTGGGATAAAATTTTTTCGGTAGGGTTTAACTTGATAGCGATCACATAAAATAGGATTGAAACTCAGTAACTCATTCTTACGATCGTTCTCTCAACTTCATCATAAAAATAAAAAATCCCTCTTTACTGTTTTACATTTCGCACATAAAACAAACGTATGTTTAAAAACAAACAAGTGCCCAAATATGACGAACCGGGAAAAACAAATATTGCATCTTCTGAGACGAGATCCGTTGATCCCACAGCAAGCGATTGCCGATATTTTAGGTATAAGTCGCTCAGGTGTTGCCGGTCATATTATGAATTTAATGAATAAGGGGTATATCAAGGGGAAAGGTTATATTTTATCTGATCACAATTATGTGGTAACTGTTGGATCTATTAATATGGATGTCTGTGGTTATGCATCTGCTGAATTAATTTATGAAGACTCTAATCTAGGAAAAGTAAAATGCACACCTGGAGGTGTAGGGAGAAATATTGCCCAAAATATCGCGCTATTAAGTAAAGAATGTCATCTTATTTCTGTTGTTGGTGATGATTTCTATGGTTGTACTTTATTGGATCAGACCCGGCGTGCGGGGGTTAATGTTGATCACTGCTATAAGCTTTATGGTGAGAATACCTCGACGTATATTTGTTTATTAGATAACAGTGGCGAAATGTTGGTTGCTATCAATGATATGCATATTCTGGAAAAACTGACACCATCGTTGTTGGCAAATCATTGTGATCTTATTCAACACGCCGGTGTACTGGTAGTTGACTGCAATTTATCTGAAGAGGTGTTGACTTGGTTGTTCACTAACGCCGGTATAGTACCCGTGTTTGTAGATACCGTATCTGCATTTAAAGCACCTAAAGTTAAAAGCTGGCTTTCCCATATTCACACCTTAAAACCTAACTGCTTAGAGGCGGAAATATTGAGTAGTATGAAAATCACCAAACCTACTGATGTTCCAGATGTGGCGCGGTGGTTTCACGATCAAGGTGTGCAGCGGTTGGTACTCAGCATGGGTGTAGAGGGTGTTTACTTTAGTGAAAGTAATGGTATGGCTGGCTGGTCACATCCTATTAGTGTCAAGGTGGTTAATGTAACAGGTGCCGGCGACGCCATGATGGCCGGTTTGGTGAACTGTTGGTTGGAAGATATGACGTTGGCAGAGAGCGTTCGTTTTGCTCAAGGGTGTGCTGTGCTTACATTATCTTGTGAATTTACCAATAATCCAAATCTGTCAAATGGCAGTGTCCGAAAATTGTTGGAATTACAATCATGAAAAATAACGCTATTGGAAATGAATATCTGGATGTTTCCCCAGAAGTTTCAGAGGGTTTAGCGAATCACCATCCGGTTGTGGCGTTGGAGTCCACTATTATTGCTCAAGGGATGCCTTATCCGCAAAATGTAGAAATTGCGTTACAGGTTGAACAGAAAATCAGGGAAAATGGTGCTATTCCCGCAACGATAGCCGTCATCAATGGGCGTATGAAAGCCGGTTTGTTGCATGAAGAAATAGAACTTTTAGGCAGTGAAGGCTATAAAGTCACCAAAGTCAGTCGTCGTGATTTACCATTTGTGATCGCTGCTGGAAAAAATGGTGCGACCACCGTTGCCTCTACCATGATTATTGCGGAAATGGTGGGGATTAAAATTTTCGCTACCGGTGGCATTGGTGGTGTGCATCGTGGAGCAGAGCATACTTTTGATATTTCAGCCGACTTGCAGGAATTGGCGAAAACCAGTGTTGCGGTAGTTTGTGCTGGTGCTAAATCCATTCTGGATCTTGGCCAGACAATAGAATACCTTGAAACCCACGGCGTACCATTAATTGGCTATCGGACCCACTCTTTGCCGGCGTTTTTCTGCCGTACCAGTCCATTTTCTGTCAATGTTCGCTTGGATTCCCCAGAACAGATAGCCGAGGCAATGGTGATAAAATGGGATACCGGATTACAGGGGGGATTAGTGATTGCTAACCCGATCCCTGAACAGTATGGCATGCCGGAAACGGTGATTAATGCCGCTATCGAACAGGCGGTGCGTGAATCCATTGAGCAGGGAGTGAGTGGAAAGGAATGTACGCCGTTTTTGTTGGCTCGAGTGGTTGAATTGACCGGAGGCGATAGTCTGTCTGCCAATATTCAATTGATACTTAATAACGCTGAACTGGCAGCAAAAATTGCTTGTTGTTATTGGGAAAACCGTAGGTGAAGTGAGTTTCGGAAAAGCTACTGGCCGAAAACTACGGGGCTCAACTGAGCCCCTATTGGCGAATTAGGTTTTTTTCTTCAATATCGGTTTCAGGAAACGCGCAGTATGTGATTTCTCACATTCGGATATCTCTTCTGGAGTGCCTGAGATCAGAATTTCGCCGCCACCGCTTCCTCCTTCAGGGCCGAGATCCACGATCCAGTCAGCGGTTTTAATCACATCAAGATTATGCTCAATAACCACAATGGTATTTCCTTGATCGCGTAACTGATGCAGAACTATTAATAATTGCTGAATATCAGCAAAATGCAGACCAGTTGTTGGTTCATCAAGAATATATAACGTCTGCCCGGTTCCGCGTTTGGATAGTTCTCGTGCCAGTTTTACCCGCTGCGCTTCACCACCTGATAACGTCGTTGCTGATTGCCCCAGACGGATATAAGAAAGACCGACATCTATCAGTGTTTGCAGTTTGCGGGCCAGGGCAGGAACAGCATCAAAGAATTCACGGGCTTCTTCGATAGTCATATTCAGGACTTCATTGATATTCTTGCCTTTATATTTTACTTCCAGTGTTTCGCGGTTATAACGCTTACCTTTACACTGATCGCAAGGGACATAAATATCAGGCAGAAAGTGCATTTCTACCTTAATAACGCCATCACCCTGACAAGCTTCACAGCGTCCACCTTTAACGTTAAAACTGAATCGTCCAGGGGTATAACCTCGGGCGCGGGATTCAGGTACGCCTGCAAACAACTCACGGACTGGCGTGAATACACCGGTGTAAGTTGCCGGGTTAGAGCGGGGAGTTCGGCCGATCGGACTCTGGTCAATATCAATCACTTTATCGAAATGCTCCAGTCCTTGAATATCAGTATAAGGAGCAGGATTGATATTGGTCGCGCCATTCAATTGGCGTTGTGCAATGGGGAACAGCGTATCATTGATTAGCGTCGATTTACCGGAGCCAGAGACCCCGGTAATACAAGTGAATAATCCAACCGGTAGGCTGAATGTCACATTTTTCAGGTTATTACCTTTCGCGCCAATTAGCTTCAGTACTTTTTTCGGATCAACCGGAATACGCTTCTCTGGGATGGCAATTTCCCGTTCACCACTCAGGAATTTACCTGTCAGTGAATCTTTGCTTACCATAATGTCCTTAACTGTACCTTCTGCGACGATCTCACCGCCATGCATCCCAGCACCTGGGCCGATATCAATAATATGGTCGGCAGCGCGGATTGCATCTTCATCATGCTCAACGACAATCACAGTATTCCCCAGATTGCGCAAGTGGATCAGCGTTTCCAGCAGGCGTTCATTATCCCGTTGATGTAACCCGATAGAAGGTTCATCAAGTACATACATCACGCCTACTAAACCTGCGCCAATCTGGCTGGCAAGGCGGATACGTTGAGCTTCGCCGCCGGACAATGTTTCGGCGGAACGGGAGAGCGTCAAATAATTCAGGCCAACATTAACCAGAAATTTCAGGCGGTCGCGGATCTCTTTCAGTACTTTTTCGGCAATTTGTGCGCGCTGACCACTGAGCTTGATATTTTGGAAGAAGTCCATGGCATGGCCGATGCTGAAATCTGAGATTTCCGGCAAGGTTGTATTCTCAATAAATACATAACGGGCTTCTTTGCGTAAGCGAGTTCCGCGACAGGAAATACATGAGCGGTTGCTGATATGTTTTGCCAGTTCTTCACGAACGGCAGCAGATTCTGTCTCTTTATAACGGCGTTCCATATTATGCAGTACACCCTCAAACGGGTGGTTGCGTACTGTGGTATCGCCACGGTCATTGGTGTATTTAAATTCAATGGATTGTTTACCGGAACCGTATAACACCACTTTCTGAATACTGGCGCTCAGGGAATTGAAAGGTGCTTCAATATCGAATTTATAATGGTTCGCCAGTGAACATAGCATCTGGAAATAGTAGAAATTACGGCGATCCCAGCCTCGAATTGCCCCTCCTGCCAGAGAAATATCGCCATTCTGGATGACTCTGTCGGGATCAAAAAATTGCTGAATACCTAAACCATCACAAGTCGGGCAGGCACCGGCTGGGTTGTTAAAAGAAAACAGGCGGGGTTCCAGCTCACTCATGCTATAGCCACATGCAGGACACGCGAAGTTAGCGGAAAAAATCAGTTCTTCAGCTTTATTGTCATCCATATTGGCGACAATGGCTGTGCCACCTGAAAGCTCCAGTGCTGTTTCAAAAGATTCAGCCAGGCGTTGAACCAGATCGGCGCGAACTTTAAAGCGATCAATGACCACCTCTATGGTGTGTTTCTTCTGTAATTCCAGTCTTGGCGGATCGGACAGATCACAGACTTCACCATCAATGCGTGCGCGGATATACCCTTGTGCTGCCAGATTCTCCAGCAACTTGGTGTGTTCACCTTTGCGCTCTTTGACGATTGGCGCCAGCAACATCAGGCGATTCCCTTCCGGCAATGCCAGAACATTATCTACCATCTGGCTGACAGTCTGCGCAGCGAGTGGAACATCGTGATCGGGACAACGTGGTTCACCTACACGGGCAAACAGCAAACGCAGATAATCATGAACTTCGGTAATTGTCCCCACAGTTGAACGTGGGTTATGGGAAGTGGATTTCTGCTCAATGGAAATAGCCGGGGATAGCCCTTCAATATGATCAACATCGGGTTTTTCCATCAGTGATAGAAACTGGCGCGCATAAGCTGAAAGCGATTCAACATAGCGACGTTGCCCCTCTGCATAAAGCGTATCGAATGCCAGAGAAGACTTGCCTGAGCCGGACAAACCCGTGATAACTATCAGCTTGTCTCGGGGAATTATCAAATTGATATTTTTGAGATTATGGGTGCGTGCGCCCCGAACTTCGATGTTATCCATGAACCATTTCCCAGATTATTCGTACGTGCATAACTAATAATAAGTGCGTTATTATTACACAGAGTTGACTGATTAGATATACAGTATTTAAGTGAAATAATGTAATCAGTGCGGTATAAAGTACGGTGAGCTTCGCAAAGTCTGTTCTAATGTGGCTGCGTTTCATTTTTAGCGTCGCATGTTAAACTGCATTGCTTATAATTGTAGAAATTCATTTCATCAGGAGTATTCCCAATGGCCAGCAGAGGCGTAAACAAAGTTATTTTAATCGGCAACCTGGGGCAGGACCCGGAAGTCCGCTATATGCCGAACGGTGGCGCAGTTACTAACATTACTCTGGCGACTTCTGAAAGCTGGCGCGATAAACAGACCGGTGAGATGAAAGAGAAGACTGAATGGCACCGGGTTGTTTTGTTCGGCAAACTGGCAGAAGTCGCGGGTGAATACCTACGTAAGGGTTCACAGGTTTATATTGAAGGCTCTTTGCAAACTCGTAAATGGCAGGATCAGAACGGTCAGGAGCGTTACACCACTGAAGTGGTGGTGAACATGGGTGGTACCATGCAAATGCTGGGTGGGCGTGCGAGTAACTTACAGGATAACCCATCGCAGGGTGGCAGCGGCAGTTGGGGACAGCCACAGCAGCCACAATCACAGCCACAACAATCTCAGCAGTTCAGCGGTGGTGGTGCGTCTTCCCGTCCGGCTCAGTCCTTTGCTCCACAAGGCAATGAGCCACCGATGGATTTTGATGATGATATTCCGTTCTAGATTGCGACATTTTTATTTTTAAAACAAGTGGTTATCATGTTTTGATGTGATAATCATAGGCTGTTGGAGCGCCTATTGTAAGCCTGACTTATCCTTATCCAGCAATGGGTTTGAACCTCGAAAGAGGAAGGGGAGTGCAGCATGTCAGGAAAAGGCTGGTTGCGGGAAATAACCTACTTTGCGCCAGCCATTGCAAATCCCATATGATTTAACCTGATTGGTTGAATCATAGTTCATAGTGGCTTCGGGATACCTTTGGTTCACGGTTATTCAGGGGCCATACCAATATTTATTCCAATTTCACAAAGGGATGTTGCCAGACAGGAGAACCTTTGTTTGATCTAATATGGAGAACCGTAGGCATAGAAATGTGCACGTATGGTTCGGTGGGGGAGTAATGGCTAATCCTTTCAGGGCGCACGTGCTCTACCCAACATCATGTATAAATTAAAAGTGTAAAAATAACCGCTTTTATTGGTTTGTATGAATTATAACCCAGAAAATACGCAGGGTTTTTTATTTTTACGTTTTTGAATGCTACAGAGTGTCTATTGTACAGGTGGCGATTTAAATCACTTATGAAACAAAAATCACGCGAGTTTAATTCACAAGAGCTAAATGCCACGAACCTTAGTAACTCTGAACTGGAAAACTTAACTTCTGAAATAATAAAATGACAAAAATTGAACAGCTACAACGTTTGGTTGAGCGATACAAGAGTGACTTAGATTACTATCGTTCTAGTCGCTACAATGAGACTCAATTAAGAACAGATTTTCTTGATCAGCTCTTCATGATTCTTGGATGGGATATCACAAACTCGAACGGTAAGCCAACGAATGAACGTGAAGTATTGGTTGAGGAAGGTTTAAGAGCCAGAGCAGGAGAAAACACTAAAAAGCCTGATTACACGTTTCGTCTCTTCTCAGAACGTAAATTCTTCGTCGAAGCTAAAAAACCGAGTGTTCAGGTTTCAACTGATCCAGAACCAGCAAAACAAGTTCGTCGTTACGGCTTTACAGCAAAATTAAAAATCTCAGTTTTATCAAACTTTGAATACACTGCAATCTATGATTGTTCTAACCAAGTCTCAGAAGACGATACGGTTTTTAATTCCAGAATCAAGTTATATTACTTCACTGAGCTAGTTGATAATTTTGATGAAATTCAGCAAATTATTGGTAGAGACAGCGTTTATTCTGGTCAATTCGATTCTGAATGGTCAGATATTGAAAACAAAATTTCACGTTTTAGCGTTGATGATCTATTTTTGGAACAAATTAATGATTGGCGTTTGATGCTGGCTAATGAATTCCTCACTATTAAACCTGAATTAAGTGAAGAAAAGCTAAATGATTTAACACAGAATTACATTAACAGTATAGTGTTTTTACGTGTCTGTGAAGACCGAGATTTGGAAGATTACGAGACACTTTATCATTTTGCTCACCAAAAAGATTTTCAATCTCTTATCAGCAAGTTACAATATTCTGATCGAAAATATAATTCAGGTCTATTCGCCCTTGAAAATATTGACGAATTGATTAGCAATGAAGATTCTTGTATCTGGATAATCATTGAACAGCTTTATTTCCCCCAAAGTGCGTATTCTTTCTCTGTATTTTCTTCCGATATCTTAGGGAGCATTTACGAAGTATTTTTGAGTGAGAAAATACGCATCAAGGAGCAGGGCGAAGTAGAGATTCAGCCAAAAGAAGAGCACATTGATCGAGATGTTGTTACTACTCCTAATCACATCATCAAAGATATTATTCGAAATACTGTTATTGAGTTTTGTAAAGACAAGTCTGACGAGCAGATATTAAACTCTAAATTTGCGGATATTGCTTGTGGTTCAGGTGCTTTTCTACTCGAAATATTTCAGACGATTCAAGATATTTTAATTGACTACTATATCGAACATGATCGCTCGAAATTGCAACAACTAACTGAGCACAGTTTTAAACTGAAACTCTCTGTTAAGAAAGAGATTCTAACTCGCTGCATTTACGGTATTGATAAAGACTTCAATGCTGTTAAAGCTTGTTCGTTTGGTCTACTTCTCAAACTACTCGAAGGTGAGTCAAAAGAGACTATCGATCCAGACAAGCCAATTCTACCAAAAATAGATAGCAACATTCTTTTTGGAAATAGCTTGATTGATCTATCTGACAATGTGGAAACAACAGATCTTTTAACTGTTAATCCATTCAATGTTGGTTATAGCTTTGACGTAATTGTGGGTAATCCACCCTATATGGCAACCGAACACATGAAGCAAATTACGCCAGCTGAATTACCAATCTACAAGAAGAAATACAAATCCGCTTTCAAACAGTTCGATAAGTATTTCCTCTTTGTAGAACGTTCTATGCAACTTCTGAGGGATAACGGTTATTTGGGCTATATACTGCCTTCAAAATTTACCAAAGTCGGAGCTGGCAAAAACCTCCGTAAATTACTTGCTGATAATAAATACCTTTGCAAACTAATCTCGTTTGGTTCGCATCAAGTGTTCAAAAATAAAACAACCTACACTTGCTTATTATTCTTGAAAAAATCTCAGCAAAAAGAGTTTTCTTTCTATGAAGTCAAGAATTTTAAGAAATGGCTCACTCGTGAAGATAAATTCTTGTTATCAAATATTTACGAAGTGGATAAATTGGATTCAGATACTTGGATTCTGGAAAAAGAAACCAATGAAATCTTGGAGAAGATATACAGTAAGTCCCAGCAATTAGGTGACATCTTAGGCCAGAAAGCGATTGCAAACGGTATTCAAACCAGTGCCAACGATTACTATATTCACAAAGAGATTAAGACCGAACAAGGCTATATCTACTTTGAATACGATGGTAATGAATATCATGTCGAGAAAGAATTGACTCATCCATACTTTGAAACCCAACGTTCAGGGGAAGATCATTTCTATACGTATAAAGACGTAGAGCCGAATGCTTTCGTCATTTATCCATATAAGAAAGTCGGTAACAGAGTTCAATTCATCGAATATGCGGATTTAGAGCAGAATTACCCGAAAATGTTCGAATTCTTGCAAGTGGTAAAAGATTACTTAGATAATGGTAAACGCTCTATTAAGCCTGATCCTACCACACCTAATGAATGGTATAGATATGGCCGTAGTCAAGCCCTCGAAAACTGCGATGTGCCACAAAAGATCATTGTTGGGGTTTTATCAAATGGTTATAAGTATTCAATAGACAATCACAGAACTTTTGTATCGTCAGGTGGAACCGCTGGTTACAGTATCATCAACGTTACTGAAACTTGCCCTTACTCTATTTACTATATTCAAGCGATTCTATCTTCAAGATACCTGGAGTGGTTTGCTTCGATATATGGTGAAGTGTTTAGAGGTGGTTTTGTCGCTCGTGGGACAAAAGTTCAAACACGAATGCCAATCCCAATAATCAATTTTGGCAATACAGAAGAAAAAGCGAAACATGACGCTATCGCAGATCTACAACAGAGAATGAATAAACTATATTCAGATATCTCCAAAGCAGATGCACGTTCGAAAATCGTCCTAGAAAGACAGTTCGACACAGCAAGAGAACAAATGGATAACTTTATAAAAGATTTGTTCGATCTTGGTGAACTAGACAGTAAAATCCCTTCTATCACTGACTTATATAACTCTTTGTAATTTAAATATAAAAACCAGCTCACATTAAGTGAGCTGAGCTTCTGATACATACTATTTACGTAAACGTCTATCTCTTAATTTTTTCCAAATAGACATTAGATTTTCATTATCTTCATTGGTAAAGCCTAATTTAGATAAAATCGCTTCTCCTTGCATTCGCATAGCGTCTTCAACCTTACCTTCTTTCACTAGCTGGTTCAGAGTAACCATATCGTGCTTATTATCTTCAATGACTGGTATATGAAGCTTTTCTATTTCAGAAGGAACAAGCTCTAATACCCCACCACCGTAATAACGCCCTTCTAATTCTGCTGTGATGGCCGTGAGAGGGTTTAAGAAGCTGCACACCAAGTTTTCTGCGCTTGTGAAAGTCGAAGATACACGATAAGCCGTATCTGTTGTGTATGCTCCAACTTGGTTTAAAATCAGCCGAGGAGCTTCATGACAACGTTTTAGCATACCAATTTCGGTGCTGTAAACGGATGGCACTTTATACCAAGGCTTGCGAATACGGCACTTATAACGTTCGTGATATTTCTCAGCTTCACCAAGCTCAATATAATCTTTTACCTTTGTAGGAAGCTTTTCAAACTCTTCTTCGATGTATAAAAAGTTTGTTGGAAGACTTTGATCCTGATTGCTCTGATGTTGTGCTTTATCATACAAGATACCAGGACAGTGCTGACTACGACCAAACATAGGATGAGCGTATTGCCCTAATCCATATTTATTGACCGTTTCGTTATCTACTAAGAAGAACCTGTTAGCCCCTGTTACAATACCAACATCAACCTTTGCTATATCTTTGAATTTATGCACAGATTCATGACTAATAAGCTTCTTGATAAGTGACAATTCGTTCTTTTCCAAAATTGCTTTTGTCCACTTACCTTCTACCGTTTCGCCATTGATGCCCAAGGTTCTGTTAAATAACTCATCAGGGGATTCTTCAAGAAAGTCGAAGCCGTTTACACTGACAATACCAACACCTTCTGATGACTGTTCAGGCTGCTCTTTTTTCTCAGCTAAGATAATGACAGCTCCTTGCAGAGTATTTTCAAACCAAATCTCTTTCGGATCGATTATCACGATTTTTGAACAGACTTGTCCCATATAACTACGAAGCGATTGAGCATGCATTACGTGAATAATCTCAGAAGGGATAACCATTCCCATTCGACCGCCATTTTTAAGTAAAGCGAGAGCCGATAGCAAGAAAGAAACCCAAGCATTTGTATGTTTAGTAAACTTTTGTCCTAATTGCTTAAAAACAAGTTCTGCCTGTTCCTGAAACGATTTTTCAAGAAACTGATATCTTATAAACGGAGGATTGCCGACAACAGCATCAAACAAACTATGTCCTGGATTCAGTTGATTGTTTGCCCAGACCAGAAAATCACCTTCTGCAACGATAGCATTGTCAAAGCCCAATGATTGACAACGTTTAGACGCTTTTTGAGCTTCTGTATCAAACAATTCAAAACAAGAAAGCTTAATAGTTTTATCACATTGATTGTTGTTAAGTGCTTGAATGAATACACCATCACCGCAACTTGGCTCTAAAATTGATTCAGGTAGCTTACTTAACACCCATTTAGTTACGTAATCTGCCAAGTTCTGAGGTGTGTAATAACCACCTCTTAGTTTTTGGCTTGTCTGGTCTGCTTTAAATTTCATCATTTACCTTTAAAAAGCTCTTAATCAGTTCATTTTTCTTTTCTTCTATATGTTTCTGAGCCTTATCTACAAACCAGTCTTTAAGTGTTTGTTGTTCATGAGCTAATACTGAGTAAAGGGTTTTTTTCAGCTCTGGATCGACTTCCAAAACTATGCGCCCTGATTCACCTTTCGCCATTAGATAACCTATGTGATATTTGTTATGTAACATAGGTTACAGATTTTTAGGCTAAATCGAAAGTTTCATTAGTCGAAAAATAGAGTACCTTGGAAAGAATTCTCTTTGTATCGCCTGGGGAGTTCGTTAACGTAGACACGTGTTATTTCAATCAAGCCTGAACTCATATTAAGTTGAATAAATAACCAACAGTGTATTGGTTTGGGAATCCTCTATCATAAAAATATTAATGGATTTTTATGTAATTTATTGATTATCAGAACAAGTTCCTTTCAATATTTTGGCATGATATTCGATATGCTCGCTGATAAAACTGGCGACAAAATAGTAGCTATGATCATAGCCGGTGCGCAGGTTCAGTGTAAGGATGCCCAGTGTTTTCGCACACATCTTTCAGCAGCTCAGGGCGTAGCTGTTCTTGAAGAAACGGGTCATCAGTCCCGATATCAATTAACATATGCAATGGCTCGGCGCTATTAGCCAGCAGCTCGAGTGTATCATAGACTTTCCATGTGTCAGGAGCTTCGCCCAGATAAGTGCGAAAAGCTTTTTCTCCCCAAGGAACTTGAGAGGGTGCAACAATCGGTGCAAAGGCCGATACACTGCGGTAACTATCCGGATTGCGTAGTGCGATCATCAGTGCGCCATGACCTCCCATAGAGTGACCACTAATGGCCCGGGCGGCTGTTACCGGGAAGTGTGCTTCGATCAGTGTCGGTAGCTCTGACACCACATAATCGTACATATGATAGTGCTGTACCCAAGGCTCCTGTGTTGCGTTGAGGTAAAAACCGGCGCCCTGACCCAAATCATAAGCGTTGTCATCTGCAACTTTCTCACCTCGAGGGCTGGTATCTGGGGCGACAAGGATAATGCCCTGTTCGGCAGCGTAGCGTTGAGCCCCCGCTTTAGTGATGAAATTCTGTTCATTGCATGTTAGGCCTGAAAGCCAGTACAGTACCGGTAATTTCTGATGTTCAACCTGAGGAGGAAGGTAGACAGCAAAATTCATGGTGCAGCCAAGTGCGGCTGATTCGTGCAGATAAACATCCTGCCATCCCCCAAAACAAGCGTGACGTTCAATCCTTTCCATTCTTTTTCCTCTCTGTAGAACCTGCGGGTTCACTCATTTCACGGTAAACCCGGCCATCGTTTCCTGTTTTGTTAAAAACCGTTTGTCAAAGCACGGTTTTTAACTTCCGCAAAGCAGCTTAGTAATGGATGACTGTGCGAATGGATTTTCCTTCATGCATCAGTTCGAATGCTTCATTGATGCGCTCAAGCGGCAAAGTGTGAGTCACAAAAGGCTTTAACTCAATTTTGCCTTCCATTGCCTCTTCCACCATTTTAGGCAACTGACTGCGGCCTTTAACACCACCAAAGGCGGTGCCTCGCCATGAACGGCCAGTGACCAGTTGGAATGGTCGGGTTGAGATTTCCTGTCCTGCACCTGCCACACCAATAATCACTGATTGCCCCCAGCCACGGTGTGCACTTTCGAGCGCGGCACGCATAACATTGACATTACCGATACACTCGAAAGTGTGATCCACTCCCCACTCCGTCATTTCGATGATGACCTGCTGAATAGGTTTGTCGTAATCATTCGGGTTCAGGCAGTCGGTTGCGCCGAACTGTCTGGCCAGCTCAAATTTTGCTGGATTTGTATCGATGGCGATGATCCTGCCGGCTTTTGCCTGACGGGCTCCTTGGAGCACGGCAAGGCCAATGCCGCCGAGTCCAAAGACGGCGACAGAGTCACCGGGTTGCACTTTCGCTGTATTGTGCACTGCACCAATACCGGTAGTGACACCGCAGCCCAGCAAACACACCTCTTCATGGTTTGCTTCCGGGTTGATTTTTGCCAGTGATACTTCGGCCACGACTGTGTATTCGCTGAATGTGGAGCATCCCATGTAATGGTAAATAGGCTGCCCTTTGTAGGAAAAACGGGTTGTGCCATCCGGCATTACACCTTTCCCCTGAGTTTCCCGTACGGCCACACACAGGTTGGTTTTTCCTGATTTGCAGAACAGACATTCTCCACATTCGGCGGTATAAAGAGGGATAACGTGGTCACCGGGTTTGACACTGGTGACACCTTCGCCAACTTCAACGACTATGCCTGCGCCTTCATGCCCGAATACGGCAGGAAAAACGCCCTCCGGATCATCCCCTGATAGGGTGAAAGCATCCGTATGGCACACACCAGTATGGCTGATTTTGATCAGCACTTCACCGGCCTGGGGTGGGGCAACATCGATTTCAACAATTTCGAGGGGACGGCCCGGCCCGAATGCAACTGCGGCTCGTGATTTCATACTCTCTCCTTAATGCATAGTTGCTCTGGAATTTACCTTAGGCAGGAAAAGTAACTCTTTAACTTATAAGGTCCTGCGTAAGCAGGACCTGTATGTATTACTGTATAACATCGATCAAGCCAAGATCATTATTTAATGTTGTGCCGCTGATCATATAGTTGGCAATCGCTTGACTTCCTTTTTCGTATAAAAAAACTTGATGGGCTTCATTATCACGCCCCCATACTACAAACACATGCATATAAACCGTGGCTCCATCGGGAACCCCAAGATCACCAGGATCAATAGTCTTTGTGACTCCAAGAGTAATATCATCGCTTTGTTTACTTAAAAACTTTTCACCGTTGGCATCAATATAACTAAATTGGATTCTAGCAACAAATCCACCTGAGTTTTTAAGGCTCATTTGTCCAATTTTTTGATATTCCATAATAATTTCCTCTTAAGAAAAATACTAATGATATTTAGATATTCAACTACACAAATCGTCCAAGATTTATAAATAAAAAATAAATCTTAGTAGGTGAAAAATAACATCTTAAAACAGCCAGGGCAAATAAATATTATGTGTTTTTTATGAATGACAAAATTATCCTGATAAGCATAAAGAATATGTGATTTATTTGTTTTTATATTGTTCCTATAATTATCTTGTATTGTTTTGATTGAAAATAATTTCAATTATAATGTTTTTTTGAGTATGCAAAATAAAATTGAAAGCTTAATCTGAAAATAAATATTTTCTCTCTGAATCGTTCTAAAGATAATATGGAGTACCTCGTCGTTATGTTAAGGGGAAACTATTCGACTATCTTCA
The DNA here is from genome assembly GCF_011189495.1 of Photorhabdus stackebrandtii. Classification (NCBI taxonomy): domain Bacteria; kingdom Pseudomonadati; phylum Pseudomonadota; class Gammaproteobacteria; order Enterobacterales; family Morganellaceae; genus Photorhabdus; species Photorhabdus stackebrandtii. The sequence continues at coordinate 40,046 of NZ_PUJV01000015.1, read as the reverse complement.
TTGAATCGATATTATTTTTTTGCCATTCTGATTTGTCTATTTATTCCAGACTATTTACCTTCCTTATATGAATAGATAAAATGAACGTATTAAGAATGACGATTAGTTTACATATGCAAGCAATAGATTTTATCTTAAACACAGACTGGTAGCTTATGTCTACTAAATAAGGTTTCATAATTCCGCTACACATGGTTTACTTTAACCCATTGTTATATTATAGGGTTGTTAGTAGATAAGGTGTAGCACCATTTTGGAAAGTTATTTAGGTATTAGCGCAACAGCTATAAATGCAAAAGCGTAAAATCTAGTATTGTAATTTCATGCAATCAACCTTTATTCTTATCCATAATTTCTTTAAGCGCAATAAAGTGTTTGATTAATACATTCTTTTCATTAGGTTTAATTGAAATAGCAATTGATTGTGGTAAAACTGGAAACTGACCATTGATACAATGCTGTGGAGCAACTGATCTAACAACGGTTTCTTCAGAGTTATGTGCGAAGAGAATAAAAAGCATTTTTACCGGCGACATTACTAATGCCATATTTTCATTAACTTGATGTATATTAAGTAAATACTTTCTTGTTAATTCATTAATATCATGTTCTTTTATTGTTTTTGCATCTTTATATTTTGCATCAAGTATTATAATTAATGGGTTTTTCCAACTTTTTGAGTTTACTTTCATGATAAAATCAGGGCGAAAATGGTGTTTCCCATATTTATTAGAATCAATGTTGTTACTTGTATCAACAAGATCTCCTTTTTTACTGTGGGCGCTTAAGGGGAAAATTTTTGCTTCGTAAAACAATTCAATATCATAGTTTTCATTTTTAAATAAGAAGTAATTATTAATTTCATTTGTTGGTCTTTCTATTTTTACACCACCGAAAGGTAATTCTTCCGAATGAAGTCTATAACTCTGTTCAATAAGTTGAACTTTATAACTTTCTTGAATAATCTCATGTAATAAAATCAATACGGTAGTTTCATAAATTGCTGAGAGGTTTTTTAACCCTGAAAAGAGTTCTTTGTCAATGAAAGAAGGTGTTGGTGCGTGGTGATATTGCTCAATAAGATAAAAGGTTCTTCTGTAATGGTTATGTTTAGCAACATAAGGTGTGATTTTAGGAACGATACCTATTGGCGCTGTTGAGGGTATTTTTTTATTAAACAATAATCTTGTTTTTTCTAAAGTGCTAATTAAGCTTTCAATTTTTTTGGATTTATCTTTTAAGGCTAAATATGCATATTTTGACATTGTGTGGTTAAATTGGATAAATTCGTTTTTTTCTAAAGATTGGATTTTGTCTTTAGGAGAAGTCAATGATTCTTTAAGCATCATCAGGAAGACATTAGCTTGTTTTAGAAAGGCGTGGATGACTTTGTTTTCGTAAATATCTGTATTCTCTTTGAGCGTTTCTTTAGGAAGTTCATTGAAAGAGTATCCTCTATTATTATAGAATATGTTGGCGTCCTCATTATTCGCAGGAGATAATTGGTCAAGATTGTATAATGCCCACATAATTGAATCTGGTCCGGTTGGTTGCCCTTGTTTTGATAGAATTAATTTAGGTTCTAAAGCGTGTCTATGTTCTATAATAAATAATGGCAAATGTTGTGTTAAATAGTTAACTGTTTCTTTTATTATTTCTAATTTATTGAAATTAAAAATATTATCTTCATTCGATAAGGAAAATTTCCTGCTTTTTGAAAAACAAATGGAAACAATATCCTCTAAGTTTTCGGTTAAATATTCTAGCATAATGTTTGCCAAGGCAGCATTTTCTCGTCTTGCCAGAATATCAAAGGTAACACTATATATAGGATCATATTGACCTCCTAAATAAAGAGAAGCTTGGATTTCCCCAAAGAAATTATAAAAATATCTTGAACGATGTGAGTTTAGTGGTTCTATTGATGTGTATATTTTTTCGCTATTTTCATAGTGAGAAAAAGTTAATTCCAGAGATGTATCTCCTATGATTAATATAGGCATGCCATCTTTCTCAAAATTATCCTCCGATAAAGAAACTTGAAACAGAATATGATCTAATTCTGTAATTTGATATTTGTTGTTGATTCTGAGATCAACAACTTCTCCATCAGAAATTGAATTGATAAACATTTTCCAACGGATCATATATTGGCCCCATAACAGAACATATTTTGGTTTCCTGTGCTAATAATTCTTCTCAGTAGTTTATGTGAGCGTTCCATTTCGTCAGGTAAATTATCTAACAGAGCATTTAATCGATTACCAAAATTCTGACCATAGCCATTTAAAAGAGGTAATATATGTTGAGCTACAGCGTAATCTAATGCTTTGTATTTACTTTCGATATACATCAATGGGCCAGCCACATTATGATATGAGCGAATAGCTTTTATTTTTCGATATGAAACAATCACGGGAGTTCCAAATTCTGGGTTATCATCACGTAAAGTTTCGATGATTAATTGCAAAATTCTCTCAATATCTGGTGTCATTTCTAAAGATCTTGGAAAGAAAATATCAATGAATTTATTTCCAGTAATTGGGGAGATGTTTAAATCTTTATGGGTATCTGATTTTACTGCACTCAAATCATAGTCTTGTTCAAAATCATCAAAATTAATTATAGCGGCCCGGTCTAACAATCTGGGAGTAAGGGATTGAACAGATTCGTCCTGATTGATCGTACCTAAAAAACGTAAATAGAGAGGTACCTGAAAATATTGTTCTTCTGGATTGCCAGTTAAAATTATTCGCTTAGACTCAGGATCGGCCATTTCAAGGAACGGGCTGAAATAGTGTTCCGGTTGTGAAAGGTTAAATTCATCAAGTAAAACAATAGCCGGAGCGGCTGATTCAATTTTTTCTTTCATTTCGTAATGAAGATGTCTAATTAAATCAAACAATCCAGTAGCGGAAGGTATAAATGATTGGGATAAAGCATTATAGAAACCTAATACATCTCTGGATGAAGTCCAACCTCGTGCAACAGGAATATTTAATAAGCGATTTTGTAGACCCAGGCTGGCTCCAAGTATTTTTGCCAGGGATGTTTTCCCTGTTCCCGGTAATCCGCCAAATAATGTAAACTGGCATTGTGCTATGGTTGTCAGAATATTCGCAACTGTATAATAATCTGTTTTACGGCCTTGATTATTTAAAGCATCAAGGACGCTATTGATGAGATTTTCACGGGTATCTTCATCACTTTCAGTAGCTGAAATTTTCCTTGTTATAACATTATAATCCAATGAGCTAAATACTGTTTTTGGTTTTAAACCACATAAAGCATCCACATCAGGTTTAAGTTGAACTAGCCTGCTGGTTAATATTTCATTACTTTCTCTCAGTTTTTTCGCAACATCTTCAACTTGCTCTTCCATCTGCCTTTTTCTGTCTCTATATCTGTCGCGTTGACGTTCTAAATCATCTATTTCATTTTTTAAGTCTTCGATTTTTTTAAAACGACTATGTTTTTCTTCTAAGACTTTGACTTCTGTGTCTAAAGTATCGAGTTCTTTACGTTGGGCCGAAAGTTTCTGTTCAATCTTATTTTTTTCTTCTGCTGTAATGGTGATTGTTGATATCTGACCACCATTGAATTGAAACAGCTCTCTTTCCCGAAGCATTTTGCGGATATCAGCTTCTACTTGCTCTTTTTTATTAACTAATTCATTAAATGCTTGCTGCTGATTTAATTTCTCTTCTTGTAATTTCTTTAAAAAAGATTGTTTCTCTTCCCGAAAATATTCTTCTTTATTTTCGTCGATATATTTCTTTAGAATTTCTTTTCCTTTATCAATTGAAAGAAAACTATCCATTAAGTCTTTCCTGGTGTTATCCCAACTTTCTGCCATTTCTAAGCTTTGAAATAGCCTATGAAATCTTTCAGGGAAAGTTCTGAATTCTTGTGAGGAAGTATAGCATTTACGAATTTGTGCTATTGTTCCTTTGTTGAAGCTTCTTATATCAGAATTTTGTGCAATTCTATTTCCGTAGGTTGAGATAATTTGATCATTAGTTATATAATCGATGGTATCATCTATATTTTCAAATATTCTTTTTATATTGCATAGAAAATTGGCATATGAATGGTTATTTTGTGATAAATATGCGATACATTTCTGGATGCCTATTTTTCCAATATGAAATTGCTGGATTTTATTTAAAGGAGTACTTATAGGTTTTAAGTGTAAAATATATTGGTTTGTTGCTGGGTCTATTTCATCAACATAATCGAAAGGCCCATAGAGATAGCTGTCATCTTGAATTAAGATTGTTTTTGTTAAGGGTTTTTCTGTTAAAATAATAACTGCTTCGTTAACATCAGGAAATGGAAGGTCGTAAACTTGGCAGGCTAAAAGCCCTTTTATGTCTTCGCAAAAATTTGCCCTAGTGATATATTGGCAGTTCCCCTCTTTTTTTTCAAAGTTTGTTGGGACACATGTTGCTGCAAAAAGTGAGGAACTATACTTTTCACGTAATTCGCTATACCCTGAGGTAACAAAAACTTGCTCAGTTTCACAAAATAGGCTTTCTTTATTAATTGGTACAATTTCACCATTATTCAAAATCTCAAAATACACTCTGAGTTTCCCTAGCTGGTCTTCTCTTTCGTAGGAGTATCCTTTTTCTATAGTGCATAGTACTTTTCGTTCGTTTGTTTGCATCTTGTTTCTCGTTGGCTTAAGTATATGTCTGAAAATGAATCATAACATATCGTAAAATATATTCACCTATGATTTAATTTAATCCGAATTGATTTATTGAGTTCTTAGTTTGTTGGTTGAAAATATCTAACTACAATCGATAAAATGAATGACTATATTATTCATTGAAGTGTAAAACGGAATAATTAAGCATTCATTTTATAAAAAAGTGCCAATGTATTTTAGGACTGGAAATGTTCCTTAATCACTGCACAGATTATTCTTTGTCATAATTCCACCGTCTGGTGAAGTATAGCCGAGGCAACCGAGAATGGTGTCATATAGCTCAACATGGCGATAGGTATTACCTGTTTTGGCCTGTGTTCTGAGGTTTTCAAAAGCCTGAGCATTATTTTGGGCATCCAGGAATTTATCTGATGCCCAAACTATCAATGGTACACGGAATTGTTCCGGTGGTGCTATATGACGTGGTGTGCCGTGCAGATGGGTATCATCGCTGATCGATTCGCCGTGGTCTGAGGCGTAAAATACCAGCGCTTTTTTATCCCGTACTTGGTCGATAACGTTTTTGATAAAGTAATCGGTGTATAAGATGCTGTTATCAAATGCGTTGAGGAGATGTTCTTTGCTACAGTCATCATCAACGTTCATGCATTCCGGCTGATATTTAGCAAAGCTGCGCGGATAACGTTGTGAATATAGATAGTGAGAGCCTTTAGTATGTAAAATAACCAGATGTTTGCCGTTTGGATGATGTTCTAGTGATTCTTTTAATTCATTAATTAACATCATATCGTCAACGGGTTTACCGTCGTTGCGGCTCTCAGAAGCGATCAGTTCACGGAAAGCAAAATTGTCCACGCCGGTCTTGTTATAAAACCAGACTTCACTTTGCATTGAGAAAAGTTCTGAGCTGAATCCCAATTTATGCATAACTGAGAATATGTTTTGTTCTTTCAGTGTGCGCTGGTCGTTATTTTTGGTGCCGCCTTCGCGTACAAACATACAGCGTAGGGAAAGTTTAGTGGCGGTGTCGCAGGATTCACCACGGAATGCGACTAGGTTTGGTTCTTTGCTCATAAGCGGGGTTGTATCGCGCTCATATCCCAATATTCCCATATGATCCCAACGTGCAGTTTCACCAATGATAAATATGACGTAGGTATCATTAATTCCTTGTGGAGCGACATAAGTGAACTTTTGTGTCGGATCAAACAGTTCATTCTGATTCAGATATTCGTCTGTCGCAGTAGTAATATATAACCCAAGCGCAGTCAGCCAGTTAGAAGGTAAGTAAGAGTGCGCAATCACACCGCCATAGCTTGGCATATCGACATTATTGAGCTCGTCATTAGCTTTTTGCTGAGTGTTTATCCAATTCAGCGGAGCCCATACTAGTAATGCAGCCATCAGCATGATTGTCAGTGATTTTATTCGCTGGCCGGGCACTCGCAGTTGTTCAAGTAGAGTATTGTGTAAATTACCCGACCAGATAAGCAATAATGGCAAGATACTGAGCAAAATTAGCCAGATAATAAAGTTGTAACCAACAACTTCAACGGATAAATCAATATCTGTAGTCAAAACTGAAACAATAATGCCGTAGCCAATGACGACATTAAAGAAGGTCATGTAATAGCTGGCGGCAACCGAGAATAGAACTAATAAGCTGGCAGTGATACGGTAGAACCAGCGTCCACCTAAGGAAAGAAGACGTAACAGAAAAAAGGTAAATAGAACAATGGCGAGAGCTTTAATACTGCTGGTAATCAACTTAGACGTGTGAATACCAACATGAATCTCTTTAAAATGACGATAAAAAACTGATAGATTGAGAAAAATACCGATATAAATCGCCAGTAATAGCGCTTGTATGGGATGTGATAGAGATTTTATTTTTTTCATTAGCTTAGGGAAACCTTAGTAAACTTAATTTGAAAAATGAGGAAATCCTATAGATCATTCATTACTTCATGAATATTTGTGGTTATTTACAATTCTAGCCCCTTCATTTTTTTCATCAGCTCATCATCAGCACATTTGTACATAGAGCATCTTTAATTACTGCGCTTATTTTTTGCAGATTGTCCTGACAAACGACAGTAAAAGCTATTAGTATTGAGACAATGATCACTCGGATTGATAACTATTTTCAGGAAAATATTAATGTTACATGTACTGACATGGACTGATCTGTTTATTTGTATTTTTGCTGTTTTTTTTGCTTACCTGGTTTTTGGTATGGCTGGGTTTGGTTCTGCACTTATTGCCAGCCCGATTTTGGCGCTTTATATCCCTGTAGCGAAAATTGTTCCTCTACTTGCGTTGATAGATTTAACCGCCGCAGTGATTAATGTTGTCAGAGATGGCAGAAGAGCCGAGTTTAGTGAGATCAGATTCATTGTTCCGTTAATGATTATCGGTAGTTTGATTGGTGCAGCCATTTTATTGATGACCCGGGCCGATGTTCTGGTCCTGGTGTTAGGATTATTTGTTGTTTTCTATTCACTTTATTCATTATTTTCTGGTAAAGCTTACCGTCAATTCCCGGTTAAAGCGGCGATTCCGTTTGGTTTGGGGGGAGGTATTTTCAGCGCATTATTTGGTAGTGGTGGTTTTCTTTATGCCATCTATTTGGCCGGGCGGATACCCGATAAGGAAGCTTTTCGGATGACTCAGACGACTTTAATTGGTTTCAGTACCTTGACAAGAGTGATTATTTTTGTTGTCTTGGGTATTTATCTGGATAGTTCATTCTTGTTATTAATACTGGTATTTATCCCAGCCATGTTGTTGGGAATTTATTTTGGCCGCCAGATGACACTGAAAATTTCCAGACAAACATTCCTGATGTTTATCAATATTATTGTGCTGGTTTCGGGGTTAATGCTGATATATCGTTACATATTTACCTTTTGAAATAGTAACTAATAAAAATTTATTTGTTTCATATAATATCATTAATTTGTTATTTTCGATTCATTTCTCATTTATTTTCTCTGTTTTTTGCTAGATGGATGGGCAGAAGTAAATGAATAGTCGTCGTTACAGAAATAGCCGTTTCTTCGCCATTTTTGCTATTTGCCCATGGAGACCAGCGTAAATCCGTCGCACAGACGGTTGCAGCCTGAGAAGTGGGAAGCCTCGCCGTTTACGGCGGGGAGCAGTCACTCTCTCAAATTTTAACAAGGAATATTTATGCCCGAAGTAAATTTCAGACAGATTGATGTCTTTACCTCCCAACTTTTCAAAGGCAATCCAGTGGCGGTTGTGATGGATGCGCACGAACTTTCCACTGAACAAATGCAGTCGATCGCGAACTGGATGAACCTTTCTGAAACCACGTTTGTTCTGCCTAGTGAAAATCCCCTGGCTGACTACTGCGTACGTATCTTTACTCCGAGTAGTGAGCTACCTTTCGCAGGACATCCCACAATTGGCACAGCTTACGCTCTACTAGAGGCTGGCATTATTGAGGCCCATGATGGTCGTGTTGTCCAGGAGTGTGGGGCTGGCTTGATTAACCTGACTGTCACAACGAAGCCGTCTGGTAATATTTCTGTCGCTTTTGAATTGCCTGAGCCTGTTATTACTCCTCTCTCGATAGAACAGATCGAGCGCTTGGAATGTATTCTGGGATGCCCATTTGATCGCAGTTTGACACCCGCGCTGGTTGACGTGGGGGCAAGGTGGATCGTAGCGCAAACAAGAAATATTGAAACGCTACTGCACATGCGACCGGATTACACGAAACTACAGGAGCATGATCGGGATATGAATGTCACCGGTAGCTGTATTTACGGGGTGTATCCTGACATGAAAAACATGCAGATAGAAGTCAGGTCATTTGCCCCGGCGTGCGGCGTCAATGAAGATCCGGTTTGCGGGAGTGGTAATGGAAGTGTGGCGGCATTTATACGCTATCATCGTGTCAATGTTCCGGCTGATGGAATGATATTGTCATCTCAGGGGCGGATTCTGGGGCGTGACGGTAAGCTTGAACTCCATTTTGCAGACGGGAAAATCACTGTCGGCGGTAGCGCAGTAACCTGTATCACTGGGATCATCAAGTACTGATTATTATGCCGCCGCTGTAAGGGCGGCGGCAGTTTATCCTTTCAGGAGCAGAAGCGATGTCCCAACAGAACACTGCCGTTCGCTCTACCTCACATAAAGAGAGATTTCCTGGCTATTATTTTTTCCGAGCCGGAAAAACGCTATGACGCTGCGCAGCGTAGAGCTGGCACCGGAATCGATTATGAAAGACGATTCGTTGTTTGCAAGCAGCAGTTCAGCATCTGGATCTGGTACCAGCAATGCGTCGGTGTACTACAACGCATTGCTGGACGTGCCTAATCAAAATAATAAGCTGCGTATCGCCATGACAGCACAAGTATCGCTGTTGTACAGTGAGATCGAGAATACGCTATTGATCCAGCTGCTGGTGGTGAAGACTAACCCTGGCCATAAGCAGCAGGTACAAGTGCTGGGTGAAGATTCAGACTGTTAACTAGCTTGCTGATGGCTACCTTTGGCGCGAAATTAATCAGCATGTGAATGTGAGCTCCCCGTTGAACTCCTTCAGTTCGATTTTAAACTGTCTGCATACGCCTCGCATAAGCGCTTCCAGTGTTGTGAGGTGCTCATTGCTGAATACCTGACCCCGATATTTTGTGATGAAAATAAGATGAGCGTGCATCATGAATACACAGTGCCGACCTGTTCGCATTTCATTCATAGACTAACTTTGATTTTATGATAATGCAGACCAAAACACTCTCTGTCCGGGTTAAGGACAAGCATGTGAAGCTCTTGCGCCTTAACAGGCAGATTTTTTGTGCTAAAATAATACTGTTAACTCTTGATTCCTACACCATGATCACCGGATAATCTTTCGCCTCAAATTCTCTCGTCGTTTTTTATTCTGAAAGCCAAACGATTGCTTTTATGGTTTGTTAAACCGATTGGTGCAATATTTATTATTGTTATTAAGTAAGGTAATCGTTTTCGTTTGGCAGGAAGCGGAGAAATACATGAATATAATGCAGGGGAACAACATGATGTCCGGCACTCAGGCACCAGCTAAATGCAAGCTGGATAAGTATTTTAAATTGACCGAACGAGGAACAACGGTACGCCGTGAAATTCTGGCAGGGCTCACGACGTTCCTGGCGATGGTTTACTCAGTCATCGTTGTTCCGGGTATGTTGGGGCAGGCCGGGTTTCCTCATACTGCTGTCTTTATTGCAACTTGTTTGGTTGCCGGTTTTGGTTCTTTGCTGATGGGGCTTTGGGCTAACTTGCCAATGGCAATTGGTTGTGCAATTTCATTGACTGCATTTACTGCTTTTAGTTTAGTTTTAGGGCAGCAAATAACGATTCCGGTTGCGCTCGGTGCGGTATTCCTGATGGGCTGTTTGTTTACTGTGATTTCGGTTACCGGTATTCGCTCCTGGATTTTGCGTAATATACCCATGGGGATTGCGCATGGTGCCGGGATTGGCATTGGGCTGTTTTTGTTACTGATTGCGTCAAATGGTGTTGGTCTGGTCATTAAGAACCCGTTGGAAGGTCTGCCTGTTGCTTTGGGTTCGTTCACCTCTTTTCCAGTTATGATGACTTTGTTTGGTCTGGCAGTTATTTTTGGACTGGAAAAATTGAAAGTTCCAGGTGGTGTGTTGCTGGTGATTGTGGTGATTTCTGTTATCGGGTTGATTTTTGATCCGGCGGTGAAATATCAAGGGTTCTTTAAAGTACCCAGCCTGGGAGATGACGGCCTGTCTTTGATTTTTAGTATGGATATTATGGGGGCTTTGCAGCCGATTGTATTACCCAGTGTGCTGGCATTGGTAATGACCGCCGTATTTGATGCAACCGGTACAATCCGCGCAGTGGCAGGGCAAGCGAATCTGTTGGATAAGGGCGGGCAGATTATTAATGGCGGTAAAGCGCTGACTGCCGATTCTGTCAGTAGTATTTTTGCTGGTGCTATCGGTGCCTCTCCGGCGGCAGTATATATCGAATCAGCGGCGGGTACCGCAGCAGGGGGTAAAACAGGTTTAACTGCAACGGTTGTCGGTATCCTGTTCTTGTTAATTTTGTTCCTTTCTCCACTTTCATATCTTGTACCGGCGTATGCGACTGCGCCGGCGCTGATGTATGTTGGTTTGCTGATGCTGAGTAATGTCAGAAAGCTGGACTTCGATGATTTTGTTGGAGCGATGTCTGGTATGCTCTGTGCGGTCTTTATTGTTCTGACTTGCAATATTGTTACCGGTATTATGCTGGGTTTCGGTTCTTTGGTTATTGGACGTGTCTGTTCCGGCGAATGGCGTAAGTTGAATGTCGGTACAGTAATGATCACGATCACTTTGGTAGTATTTTATGCTGGTGATTGGGCTATTTGATTGATTAAAAAGTGCGTAAGGTGTGTCTATGCTGGCGCACTTTGCCATTTCTTGCGATTACTTTTAAATTCTTAATTATTTCACCGCTATTTATCTGATTCGTTTACAATATTCCTGCAATTCTTTCGGATACAACTCAGCATGTATCTACCTTTTTCGATTGATTCAGTTATTTTAGCATTAAAATCTATTCTCACGGTTTTTGTTTTGGCGGGAAGAAAAGAGTCTCAATCTGTATATCAACGGTTCTCAGGTAAATTGTAAGGGCAACATGGAAATATTCTTTACTATTCTGATTTTGATTTTGGTGGTTTCAGTCTCTGGTGTTTTGGCTAAGGTGATTCCGTTTCGCATACCTCTGCCGTTAATGCAAATTGCAATGGGTGCATTGCTGGCCTTGCCGCATTTTGGCTTACATGTGACTTTCGATCCTGAGCTGTTTCTTGTCCTGTTAATCCCTCCTTTGTTATTTGTTGATGGTTGGAAAACGCCAACCAGAGAATTTTTCCAGTACGGAAGGGAAATTTTCATATTGATGCTGGTATTGGTGTTGGTGACTGTTATCGGTATTGGTTATCTGATTTACTGGCTGATGCCAGGCATTCCATTAATTGCTGCCTTTGCCCTTGCTGCCGTCCTATCACCAACGGATGCGGTGGCGTTATCATCCATTGTCGGAAAAGGGCGCATGCCTAAGCGTATGATGAGTGTGATGGAAGGGGAAGCGTTGATGAATGATGCTTCCGGCCTGGTAGCCTTAAAGTTCGCTGTAGCGATAGCGATGGGAACGATGGTATTTACTGTTACCGGTGCGACTATCGAATTCTTTAAAGTTGCTATCGGTGGTTTGTTATCCGGTATTGCGGTGACCTGGTTATACAGTAAATCCCTGCGTTTGATGAACCGCTGGAGCGGTGGCGATCCGGCAACCCAAATTGTTTTCATGTTGCTGCTGCCCTTTGCTTCTTATTTGATTGCCGAACATATTGGTGTTTCCGGTATCCTTGCCGCGGTTGCTGCTGGTATGACTATTAGTAAATCTGGCGTTATCCGTAACGCGCCGTTGGCGATGCGGCTGCGGGCCGATAGTGTCTGGTCAATGCTGGAATTTGTGTTTAACGGCTTGGTATTTATCATGTTGGGCCTGCAATTACCGGAGATCTGGAAAACGTCTGTTGTGCAGGCAGAGCTTGATCCAACAGTTGAAACCTGGATGCTGTTCGCCGCAGTTGCCGTGATTTATGGTGCACTTTTACTGCTGCGTTTCTGCTGGTTGTGGCTGATGAAGAATATCAGCAAAACCTTTATGAAAAAGAATCCCCTGAATTTCGCGACTTATACTACACGTGAATTATTGCTGGCATCTTTTGCTGGGGTTCGTGGTGCAATTACACTTGCTGGTGCATTGTCTGTTCCGCTGTTTCTGACGGATGGCACGCCATTCCCGGCACGTTATCAGCTTATTTTTATTGCTGCCGGGGTTATCCTGCTCTCGCTGTTAGTTGGGGTTGTCTCTTTGCCATTCTTGCTACGGGGAATTAAAGCTTCCGATAAGCAGGCAGATATCAATGAAGTGCGAATGGCGCGAGCAGCAATGGCAGAAGTGGCCATTGTCGGTATGAATAAGATGGAGGAACGCCTTTCTGCCAGCTCAGAAGAGCAATTGGATGCTGAGGTTATTACCGAAGTTGCCTCCAGGGTAATTGGTCATTTGCGTCGTCGTACTGTAGGGCAGGATGAGATAGAACATAACCTGCTAGTGGAAGATTTGGAGCGTCGTTTCCGTCTGACTGCGTTAAGAGCAGAACGCGGTGAGTTATATCATCTGCGTGCAACCAGAAAAATCAGCAATGAGACACTTCAGACTTTGTTGCATGATTTGGATCTACTGGAGGCTTTACTGGTAGGGAAAGAGCATTAATACCCTGTGATGCACGGGTTATCACGACAATCTTGTCGATTGCGCTATTCAACCTGATTGGTGAACATCTCACTTGTCAGGCTGTAGCCTGTTTACTTGTGTTTACCCGTATCTGGCTAATAGTGTTGGTTTTCCCACCGGAGCCTTGGCAATGATGAATAGTATGCTGGTTCCGGTGGGATGGCTGATAAATTTACCATTGGAGGAGGTTTGTTTGTTGCGTTGTTATGGATTCACCAATGCTTGATCTTGAAATTCCCTTTACGAATGGCAGATTATCCATCGCGTGCTGGCGTGCGGAATGGATAAATGCGTCAATCTCCGGCTGGCGTTGTTCACCTTCACGGACAGCAGCATACAGCCTGCTCCATAAACCTTCTCCCAGCGTTTTCGTTACCACTAATCCTTGCCGTTCAAATGTTTCAACAACCCAGTGTGGCAGAGCTGCGATCCCCATACGGGCAGCTACCATTTGAATCAGTAACAACGTGTTATCCACATTTTTCAGTGTGGGGATGACGCCGGCGGGCTGCAAAAAACGCCGCCAGATATCAAATCGTTGGCGCTGAACGGGATAGATCATCAATGTCTCATCAATTAAATCCTTTGGCTGAATGTGCAGCTTATTTGCCAGAGGGTGATCCGGGGCGACAATCAATTTGACTTCATAATCAAATAACGGCGTGTAGTGCAGATAGCTATCAGGAAGAATATCTGATGTCAGAACGACATCCAATTCCCGTTGCAGTAGTGCAGGTTGTGGATCAAAAGTGACGCCGGATTTGAAATCCACATTAACCTGCGGCCAGGTTTCACGGAAATGTTTGAGTGCGGGGGTCAGCCATTGAATACAACTATGGCATTCAATAGCGATACGCAGATTGGTCTGGCCCGGTTCCTTGCATTCGCGCAGTGCGTTTTGGACCAGCGGGAGCACTTGCTCGGCCAACCGTAATAAAACTTCACCCTGTGGTGTAAAACGAAGCGGTTGACTTTTACGGATAAACAATCGGAAGCCAAGGCGGTGTTCAAGATCGCTGAATTGATGAGACAAAGCGGATTGTGTCTGATGCAGGTGGTTGGCTGCTGCTGCTAATGAACCACAATGACTCAATGATTGTAATGTTTTTAAATGTTTTATTTCGATCATGAGAAACCTTCAGGATGATTATGAATAAATTGCGCTTGTGGTTTATACCTTACCTGTTGATTATGGATGTGTAAACATCTAGACGGCTAAAAATGACGGGATAATGAAATGACGATTATGAATCACACACTTGGCTTTCCACGTATCGGTTTGAAAAGAGAATTAAAAAAAGCTCAGGAAAATTATTGGGCAGGGAAAATTTCTCAACAAGAATTATTGGAAACTGGCCGTGAGTTACGTGCCCGTCACTGGGAACAACAGAAGCAGGCTGGTGTTGATTTAGTGCCGGTTGGTGATTTCGCCTGGTATGATCATGTTCTGACCACCAGTTTATTGCTGGGTAATGTACCGCCGCGTCATCAGAATGCAGATGGCGCTATTGATCTGGATACACTATTCCGCATTGCCCGTGGTCGTGCACCGACTGGTGAGCCTGCCGCCGCCGCAGAAATGACTAAATGGTTTAATACTAACTACCATTATATTGTGCCGGAATTTCAGCAAGGCCAGGAATTTAAACTGAGTTGGACTCAGTTACTGGAAGAAGTGGATGAGGCTTTGGCTCTGGGTCATAAAGTGAAACCCGTTTTACTGGGACCGGTGACTTACCTATGGTTGGGTAAAGTGAAAGGTCAAGTGTTTGATCGCCTCTCTTTACTGAAAGATATTCTTCCTGTTTATCAGCAAGTGTTAACTGAGTTGGCTAGACGTGGTATTGAATGGGTTCAGATTGATGAACCTGCACTGGTACTGGAATTGCCAGAGGAGTGGCTGGCAGCTTATCCGGTTGCTTATCATGCACTTCAAGGGCAGGTTAAATTATTGCTGACCACCTACTTTGATAGCGTTGGTCACAATCTGGAAACGATTAAGTCTCTGCCTGTACAAGGGCTGCATGTGGATCTGGTTGCTGGTCAAGATGATATTGCGCAATTGCATGAGTTACTACCAAAAGAGTGGTTACTGTCCCTTGGTGTAATTAATGGTCGTAACGTGTGGCGTGCTGATTTAACCGCTAAATATCAGTTGATTAAACCACTGGTAGAAAGCCGTACACTGTGGATTGGTTCATCTTGTTCTCTTCTGCACAGCCCTATCGATCTGAGTGATGAAACAGCTCTTGATGCAGAGGTGAAAAGCTGGTTTGCGTTCGCATTGCAGAAATGTGAGGAATTGGCTCTGCTGGCTGCGGCGTTGGATCAGCCAGAAGGCAGTAAACAAGCGGAGTTGGATGCTTACAGTGCACCGATCCGTGCTCGCCGTGAATCTAAACGGGTGAATAATCAGACTGTTACTCATCGCCTTGCCACTATTGAGCCACAGGACAGTGAGCGTAATCAGCCCTATCCACAGCGTGCGGAAATACAGCGTCAGCGCTATAACTTGCCATTGTGGCCAACAACAACGATTGGATCATTCCCGCAAACAACAGAAATCCGCGGTTTGCGTCTGGATTTCAAAAAAGGTCGGGTAGATGGTGCCAGCTATCGCATCAATATTTGTGAACATATCAAGCAGGCAATCAACGAACAGGAACGTTTAGGATTGGATGTCTTGGTTCATGGTGAAGCTGAACGTAACGACATGGTGGAATACTTCGGTGAACACTTTGACGGTTTTGCCTTTACGCAAAATGGCTGGGTTCAGAGCTATGGCTCCCGTTGTGTTAAGCCACCGGTGATTATTGGTGATGTCAGCCGCCCTGAAGCTATCACTGTAGAGTGGGCTAAATATGCTCAATCGCTGACGGATAAACCTGTCAAAGGGATGTTAACTGGGCCGGTGACTATTCTCTGCTGGTCATTCCCAAGGGAAGATGTTAGCCGTGAGACTATTGCTAAACAGATTGCATTGGCGCTGCGTGACGAAGTGGACGATTTGCAGAAAGCCGGCATTGGCATCATCCAGATTGATGAGCCAGCATTGCGTGAAGGTTTACCACTGCGCCGCGAAGAGTGGCAGGCATATCTTGATTGGGCTGTAGATGCATTTAAATTGAGCGCTGCAATTGCCGAAGATGACACACAGATTCACACTCATATGTGTTATTGCGAGTTTAATGACATCATGCCTTCCATTGCGGCATTGGATGCGGACGTGATTACCATCGAAACTTCCCGTTCAGATATGGAGTTGCTGGATTCATTCGAAAACTTCTCTTATCCAAATGAGATCGGGCCAGGTGTTTATGATATTCATTCACCTAACGTACCCAGTGTTGAATGGATTGAAGCATTGTTATGCAAAGCGGCTGATCGTATTCCGGTTGAACGCTTGTGGGTTAATCCGGATTGTGGCCTGAAAACCCGTGGTTGGACTGAAACCCGTCAGTCACTGGCAAATATGGTACAGGCGGCGAAACGTCTCCGCGAATCAGTAAAATAACTCAATCTAGTAATTTGCCCATCACCTTGATTGGTGGTGGGCTTTTTCATAAATAACCTTTTTCTTAGGGGATATTTGTTGCTTAATGAGGGCTCCTCTGTAATCAAACTGTTTGTGACTTATATATATATTCCATATTGATATTGGAAAAAATACGTTTTATCAACAAAATACCCGCGACGTAATAAAATTGAATCTGGAAGCATTGTAATAGAAACTAAATAATTAAAGAGAGGATTATATGGATATTAATAATTTGCAAGGTAAGAAAAGTAGCTCTCGAAGAGATTTTCTAAAAAGTAGTGCTGCTATCACGGCGACGGCTGCACTTGCTCCAATTGGCTTGGCCCGTGCGGAAGGAAAATTATTGTCACAGAATGGAATAGGTGTGTGTACCCTTGCCCCAGAGCAGATATCAGGGCCATATTTTCGAAATAGTAAAATTGTAAGGAGGGATATTACTGACTCAGAAGCAGGAATACCTTTTTTACTAAAAGTAACTATTATGGATGAGAAAACATGTAAACCTGTTGATAAATTATTTGTTGATATTTGGCACTGTAATAGTCGGGGAAAATATTCTGGTTGGAGTTATATAAGTCCTGATATACCACCTGAAGCCGGTGAAATATCTGGTATCAACAGAACTGATGATAAAGTTTTTCTAAGAGGAGCTCAACAATCGGATAAAAATGGGGTGGTCAATTTTACCACGATTTACCCAGGATTTTATGTTGGTAGAGCAACTCATATTCATATTGCGATTAGACAGATCAGCAAAGATATAAATGAAGAAGAACATTTTGCTTTTGTTGGTCAAATGTATTTTCCTGAAGAAATTAATACAGAGGTTTATAAATATGATCTGTATTCAAAACGGAGAGTAATCAGAACTAAAAATCATGAAGATAATTATTTTAAAAATATGAATGGTCATCTTTCAGAAATAAAAGTAACAAAAATAGACAATTCTGATATTAATCGTGGGGTGCTGGGGGAAATAATTCTGTCAGTAAATTTAGAAAATATATCTAATTTCATAAGTAAAGATGATTTATATTCCCATACGGTATGACCGATTTTGTTGAATAAATTAAACTTCAATATAATAACAGTCGAAATTATAAAATAACCTATTTAAATGGTATATTGATTTATAATTTTAAAAAAAAGTATCAGGTGTTTGATAGTTACATACGGACATTGTGCAGGCACAGAGAAGATTGTCTTTTCAATATTATCCAGTAGATCGTATTTCTCTGTGCCTGTCATTTTCGTGGAGAGTTTTTAACTGTGCGAGAAGAACATTAAAATTGTTTTCTGTCTTGCCATAGATAGTACTCCTGTATGGTGGAAAGGTTATAATATGTTTAAACAATATGCATCCTATTAAAGGATGATATTTATATTTGGCAATTTTTTATTTTTTGGAATTGATGGTTCTTGGGATATATTTTTCTTTATGACTGGATTGATATTTACTGCTATCGATTTTTTGGATAGACAGTTTCGATGAGATAATCATTTGTTTTTCATTTTGGCGATTGATAAATCAAGTTAGCTATTTGGATATATTCTGTTCTAAATAACTTTCCAAAATGGTGCTACACCTTATCTACCAACAATCCTATGTATAACAATGAGTTGAAGAAAACCATGTGTAGCGGAATTATGAAACCTTATTTAGATGTTGTTTAAAGTATAAATAAAATTGAATAATTGGTTGCTTGTTCCATATATGAGTGTATTCAGTTTAGCTTATGGCAGGAAGAAAATGCTTGGTTCTTTATTTTTGAGTTTGTGATTGTTATTTGTGCATATGTTAATTTTTTTCTTTATAGTAGCTCGATCATTTTTACT
Source organism: Photorhabdus stackebrandtii (assembly GCF_011189495.1). Taxonomy (NCBI): domain Bacteria; kingdom Pseudomonadati; phylum Pseudomonadota; class Gammaproteobacteria; order Enterobacterales; family Morganellaceae; genus Photorhabdus; species Photorhabdus stackebrandtii. The sequence continues at coordinate 21,654 of NZ_PUJV01000015.1, read as the reverse complement.
CATTTTATGACTATTTTGTGATTTACATCGCAAAATAATGTACGTTTTTCTTTTTTATCTTACTTCAGAGTGATATTTATCACTAAAAGATGTCTAAATGCTCAATACAGTAGATTTCAACTAATTTCGTTATAAATTCTTCCCTCTGAGGAGTCTGATATGTCCGATGTATTTCATTTGGGTTTGACTAAAAGCGACCTGCAAGGTGCAACTTTAGCTATTGTTCCAGGCGATCCGAAACGCGTGGAAAAAATTGCAAGATTGATGGATAACCCAGTTTATCTTGCTTCTTTGCGTGAGTTCACGTCATGGCGTGCAGAAATTGATGGTAAAGCGGTTATTATATGCTCCACGGGTATTGGTGGCCCATCAACTTCCATTGCTGTTGAAGAATTAGCGCAATTGGGGGTGCGTACTTTTTTGCGTATTGGGACAACAGGCGCAATTCAGGAAAATATCAATGTTGGTGATGTGCTAGTAACCACGGCGGCTGTCCGTTTGGATGGCGCCAGCTTGCATTTTGCTCCGATGGAATTTCCGGCTGTTGCTGATTTTGACTGTACGACTGTACTGTATGAAGCTGCAAAAGATTCCGGTGCAACGACACATGTGGGTATAACGGCCTCTTCCGATACTTTCTATCCTGGTCAGGAACGTTACGATACCTATTCTGGCCGTGTTGTGAGCCGTTTTAAAGGCTCAATGGCTGAATGGCAGGCGATGGGCGTCATGAACTATGAAATGGAATCTGCGACTTTGTTGACTATGTGTGCAAGCCAAGGGCTGCGTGCAGGTATGGTTGCCGGTGTTATTGTCAACCGTACTCAGCAGGAAATTCCTGATGTTGAGTTACTTAAGAAAACAGAAAGTAACGCATTGGGGATCGTAGTCGAAGCTGCTCGTCGTTTGTTGTAAATAATACTTTTTGGGCCGGAGTGTTCCGGCTCACTCTTCTTTATAAATAGAAATCTGTTAATGTTTTAACATTTACAACTAATTAAGAGTCATCATGATTACTACATCTTTATTACACCCATCAGTGCTTCCCCTTCATGGCGGGATTAATTTTCGTGATTTAGGTGGTAAAACGGTAGCCAGTGGTGGGAAAATTAAGTCAGGTTTACTTTTTCGCTCTGGTGCTTTGGATCGTTTAACAGAAAAAGACCAATCTTTCCTGACAAATAAAAACCTCTTTCAAATCATAGATTATCGTGACATAGGTGAAATAGAAGATAAGCCTGATCAGGTATGGAATGGGGCTAATTATCATCATGCTCCTGCCAATCCATTATCCAAGGAAGTGAATGCGAATCTGGAAAAATTGACATCAGAGATGTTGGAACAATTTGATCCGCAGTCATTTATGTTCCGTCTTTATAAATTACTGCCTTTGAAAAATGAGGCCTATAAGATATTAGTTAAGTTGCTGCAACAGCCGGAAAAGGGCGGGATAGTACAACATTGTGCGGTAGGTAAAGACAGAACGGGTGTGGGTTCTGCACTGGTGTTGTTTGCTCTTGGGGCCGATTTAGATACGGTAATGGAAGATTATTTGGTGACGAACGCCACGCTGGCACCTTACCGTGAATATTTGTTAAATGAACACGCGAAAACCATGAGTGATGATATGGTTGAGAAATTCGCTTATGTCTATTCCGTCAGAGAAGAATTTTTAATGGCGGCACTAAACAGTATTAACCAGAATTATGGCAGTGTAGATGTATGGCTGGAGAAAGATCTTGGCCTTGATTTTTCTGCCCGTCAGAAATTACAAGGTTATTTCCTTGAATAAGAAGTTGGTTTAATTCTGGTTAATACAACGGTGGTTAAATTGAATGTGGTATTAATTAATACAGGAATTTGAATTTGAGCCTTCATGAAATAGTTGAGTTGGTAATCGCTTTTGTTAAAGTACACGATACCTGGATCATGCCGATTGTTTTCTTACTTGCTTTTGGTGAATCTTTGGCTTTTTTCTCCTTGTTATTGCCTGCAACGATCATATTACTTGGATTAGGTGCATTAATAGGTGAAAGTGGCCTTAATTTCTGGCCAATTTGGTTGGCAGCAGCAGCAGGGGCCTTTTTTGGCGATTGGGTATCCTATATCGCCGGTGCGTATTTTAAAGCTGATGTTGGTAAAATCTGGCCGATTTCCCGTAAACCACAATTGCTGACACGAGCGCATAATTTTTTTGAGCGTTGGGGTATTTGGAGCATTTTCCTTGGTCGGTTTTTTGGGCCATTCCGGGCAATTGTGCCATTGGTGGCAGGTATTTGTACCATGCCGTTGCGTTATTTCCAGGTAGCTAACATTTGTTCCGCGCTTATCTGGTCTTTTGGGGTATTAGCTCCGGGCGCTTTTGGTTTGCAATGGTTAGCTCAATGGATAAGTTAATTGAGAGTAGCTTCGCAGGTTGAGACACTTGTGTAAATCAATCTGGACATCTATACAGTATTAATTTAACTTAACTGGCCGAAGAATGTAACAGAGGAAATACAGGTGGATATCCAGTTGTTATATACATTGATTGGCGTTTTTGGTGGCCTGTTGAGCGGTGGGGCGCTCGTCTGGCTCTCCATTCATCAACGTATTCAGCAGCAAGAACTGGAGCTACGGGAACTGAGCAGTCAGCTTGCAGTTGCCAATGAAAAACTTGAGCAGTCTGTTTACTGGCGGGTTGAATGTGAACAATTGAACCAAGAATTACGGGCTCAGAGAGAAGTCAATAACGTGCAAGAATCTGAGTTGCGGGAAGTGACTACACGTCTGGAAGAGAGCCGTCTTGCTGCCGAAGAGAAACAGCGGTTATTGATCAATAGTGAACTACGCCTGAATACCCAATTTGAAAACCTGGCTAACCGTATTTTTGAACAAACGGGTCGTCGTACTGATGAACAAAATCGCCAGAGCCTGAATAGTCTTTTGGCTCCATTTCGTGAACAACTTGATGGTTTTCGCCGCCAGGTGCAGGAGAGTTTTGGTCAGGAAGCCCGTGAACGGCATACTCTTGCACATGAAATTCGTAACTTGCAGCAACTGAATGTTCAAATGGCGAAAGAAGCAGTCAATCTGACCAATGCACTTAAAGGTGACAACAAAATTCAGGGAGATTGGGGGGAAGTGGTGCTGGCGCGTATTCTGGAAGCTTCTGGTTTACGGGAAGGACATGAATTTCGCACTCAGGTGAATATCAAGGCAGAGGGTAACAGCCGTTTCCAACCCGATGTTATTGTTCATTTGCCACAAGGGAAAGATGTGGTAATTGATGCCAAAATGTCACTGGTTGCTTATGAGCGTTATTTTAATAGTGAAGATCAGCACCAGCGGGAATTAGCCCTTCAGGAGCATATCAGTTCAATTAAAGGTCATATCCGTGGCTTAAGCCGCAAAGATTACCAGCAGTTGCCCGGGTTGAAATCGCTGGATTATGTATTGATGTTTATTCCGGTTGAACCTGCTTATTTGGTTGCGCTCAACAGGGCGCCTGAGCTGCTTGATGAGGCATTTAAACACAATATTATGCTGGTTAGTCCATCAACATTGTTAGTTGCTGTGCGTACTATCAATAACTTGTGGCGCTATGAATATCAAAGCCAGAATACGCGTTTAATCGCAGATAAAGCATCCCGTATGTACGATAAGATGCGTTTGTTTGTTGATGATATGCAAGGCTTAGGGCAAAGCTTGGATAAAGCTCAGTTTAATTATCGGTTGGCAATGAACAAGCTTACTGAGGGGCGCGGTAATCTGATAAGCCAGGCTGAGGGGTTTCGTAAGTTAGGGGTTGAGGTGAAACGTTCTATTGATCCCGAATTGGCTAATAAGGCCAACCAACCATCCTGTGCTAATGATTAACGTCAGGATAGGGTTTTATCTGAAAGGCTGATACACTTTTTATAACAGTTTGAATAAAAAACGGGCAAATAACATGGTAGACCAAACGAAACAAACCACACATTTTGGTTTCCGCACCGTAGCCAAAGATGAAAAAGAGGGTATGGTAGCTGAAGTATTTCATTCCGTTGCGGCAAAATACGATTTAATGAATGATTTGATGTCGTTTGGTATCCATCGTATTTGGAAGCGTGTGGCTATTAATGCCAGTGGTGTTCGCCGGGGCCAGAGAATACTTGATTTAGCTGGCGGTACCGGAGATCTGGCAGCTAAGTTTTCCCGTATAGTTGGTGAAAAGGGGGAAGTTGTTCTTGCTGATATCAATGAGTCTATGTTGAAGGTTGGGCGTGAGAAATTACGTGATACCGGTATTGTTGGTAATGTCAGCTATGTGCAGGCTAATGCGGAAGCGTTGCCTTTCCCTGATAACTATTTTAATTGCATCACTATCTCTTTCGGCTTGCGTAATGTAACTGAAAAAGAAAAAGCCCTGCGTTCTATGTTTCGGGTTTTGAAACCGGGTGGGCGTTTATTGGTACTTGAATTCTCTAAACCGTTGCTCGAACCATTAAGCAAAGCTTATGATGCATACTCTTTCCATGTACTGCCAAAAATTGGTCAGGTTTTTGTGCAGGATGCTGACAGTTATCGTTACCTGGCGGAATCCATCCGTATGCATCCTGATCAGGAAACACTTAAGACCATGATGGAAAATGCTGGTTTTGAACAGGTGACTTATACCAATATGACCGGCGGTATTGTTGCACTACACAGAGGTTTTAAATTCTGAGATGGAAAGACCATCACTGAGTACAGCTATTAATTCCACACTTATGCCGGTTTTAACCGCAGTGATGGAAAGATCGTTGAACCACCTGTTGTACCGAGAACCTGTATTAAGACCTGCCCGTATGCGGCTGGTGGGCAAAGTTTTGTCGATTGAACTGGAAGAAATGAATACACCACTCACATTGGTATTCAGTGAAAAACAAGTGGATGTATTAAGTCAATGGGCTGAAGTGGCCGATTGTACCGTTAAAACTAACTTTGCTGCTTTGCTTAAGTTACGGGATCGCCAACAAATTTCCAGGTTGCTCAATAGTGGTGAAATGGTTATTGAAGGGGATATGCAGGTTGTTCAGCAATGGTCTGCTTTGTTGGATATGGTCGAATGGGATTTGGCCCATTATCTTTCCCCTTATTTCGGGGATATCGCTGCTGAAGGTATCAGCCAGGCCATTAAAAAAGGATTTCAGTTTGTTTCCGGTTCAATAGAATGCCAGAAAAATTATTTGGTGGAAACATTAACGGAGGAATGGAAACTGGCGCCAAATGCGCTTGAAGTGGCTTATTTCAGTGAGGAAGTCAGCGTGTTGACCAAAGATATCAATCAAATAGAACAACGATTGGCAGTATTAGAGGAAAAATATGACTCCAGGTGAATTAAGGCGCCTTTATTTGATCATTCGGGTTTTTCTTTCTTACGGATTGGATGAGCTGATTCCTCGAATTCGCTTGACCTGGCCTCTTCGTTTTGGACGTCATTTGTTGTTTTGGATCCCGAATAGGCATAAAGATAAATCGCTTGGGGAGAGGCTGCGACTTGCTTTACAGGAGTTAGGGCCTGTCTGGATTAAGTTTGGACAGATGCTTTCAACACGGCGTGATCTTTTTCCTCCGGCAATAGCTGATCAACTGGCATTGTTGCAAGACCGGGTTGCCTCTTTCGACGGTGCTCTGGCTCGTCAATATATTGAAGCTTCTTTAGGGGGGCCGCTGGAAACTTGGTTTGATGATTTTGAACCTATAGCTTTGGCCTCTGCTTCAATTGCGCAGGTACATACTGCCCGGTTAAAAGAGAATGGGCAGAAAATTGTTATCAAAGTCATTCGTCCTGATATTCTGCCAATTATCAAAGCGGACATCCGGTTAATGTACCGTCTGGCTCATTGGGTACCGATGTTGTTGCCTGATGGACGTCGTTTACGCCCTCGTGAAGTGGTGCGGGAATACGAAAAAACGTTGATTGATGAGCTGAATTTACTGCGTGAAGCCGCTAATGCAATTCAACTTCGGCGTAATTTCGAAAATAGCTCAATGCTTTATGTACCAGAAATTTATGCTGATTATTGCCGTGAAAATGTTTTGGTGATGGAACGGGTTTATGGTATCCCGGTTTCTGATATTGAAGCTCTGGAAGCGCAAAATACCAATATGAAATTGCTGGCTGAACGGGGAGTTCAGGTCTTTTTTACTCAGGTCTTTCGTGACAGTTTTTTCCATGCGGATATGCATCCGGGAAATATTTTTATCAGTTATGAACATCCTGAAGATCCGTTTTATATTGGTATTGATTACGGTATTGTTGGTTCGCTTAATAAAGATGATAAACGTTATCTGGCAGAAAATTTTATCGCTTTCTTTAATCGTGATTACCGGAAAGTTGCTGAACTTCATGTGGATTCAGGTTGGGTTCCCAGTGATACGAATGTTGAAGACTTTGAATTTGCAATCCGTACAGTCTGTGAGCCAATATTTGAGAAGCCACTGGCGGAAATTTCGTTTGGTCATGTTCTTCTGAATCTATTTAATACTGCCCGCCGTTTTAATATGGCAGTGCAGCCTCAATTAGTGCTTCTGCAAAAGACGCTTTTGTATGTAGAAGGGCTAGGACGACAGCTCTATCCGCAGCTTGATTTGTGGAAAACCGCAAAACCATTTCTGGAGGAGTGGTTACATAGCCAGGTTGGATTGCCGGCTGTTATCCGGGCGCTGAAAGAAAAAGTGCCTTATTGGGTAGAAAAGTTGCCGGAATTACCTGAATTAGTGTATGACAGTCTTCAACAGCATAAATATTTGCAAGCCAACATTGAGAAGCTATCAGATCAGTTAAAAGGGCAGCAGATAAAACAGCGACAGTCGCAGTATTTGTTCGGTGTTGGTGCGACATTGTTTCTTTGTGGGAGTTTGTTTTTGTTGTCTGGATTAGTCAATATTCCTTGGTTGTTTATGGGCGCGGGTGCCGTTTCATGGTTGTTTGGCTGGTGTCAGTTAAGTAAAACAAAGTAAAGTTTGTCTTCGGTATTTTCGAATAGATAGTTCGTCGTATAATGAGCTATTAATGATAATCCTTGTTAAAGAGGTAAACCAGAATGGGCGGTATAAGTATTTGGCAATTACTCATCATTGCTGTCATCGTAGTGCTGTTATTCGGCACAAACAAACTCCGTACTCTGGGGTCTGATCTGGGAGCATCTATTAAAGGTTTTAAAAAAGCGATAGGGGATGATAATCCGCCTCAGCAAGCTCAGAAAACCAGTAATGATGCTGATTTTGAGACTAAAAACATTACGGAAAAACAATCCGTAGCTCAATCTGAAGCATCTGAGAGCAAAAACAAAGAGCAGGTGTAAACCGTGTTTGACATTGGTTTTAGTGAACTGCTGTTGGTTATGGTCATTGGCTTGGTGGTTCTGGGGCCAGAACGGCTACCTGTGGCAGTTAAAACGGTTGCCGGTTGGATTAGAGCATTACGCTCTTTAGCGGCTAACGTCCAAAATGAGCTTGCTCAGGAGCTGAAATTGCAAGAGCTCCAGGAAAGCCTGAAAAAAGTCGAAGAAGAGGCGGGGTTACAGAATTTGTCCCCGGAATTGAAAGCTTCGATGGATGAGCTAAAAGAAGCGGCTGAGTCTTTGAAAAAGGCATACCAAAATGAGCCTGATGCAGGGAATATGAAAGCATCAGAAACAGATGAGGTGGCTCAAAAGCCAGCAGCGTCTCAGATTGTGGCTTCGCCCATATCATCTTCTCCGGTGGATGATAAAGCGGTTTCTGAAACGAAGAAAAAAACTTCTGATTAAGTTAATGGTGAACACAAAAACATGGCTGTTGATGATACTCAACCACTTATCAGTCACCTTATTGAACTGCGTAAGCGAATTCTAAACAGTTTACTTACTGTATTAGTGGTTTTTTTAGCGTTGGTCTATTTTTCTAACGATATCTATCAGATGATCTCTGCGCCTTTGATTAAGCAATTACCTCAAGGTGCCAGTATGATAGCGACGGATGTTGCCTCTCCCTTTTTTACACCAATAAAGCTGACCATTATGGTGTCTATCTTCGTATCTGCACCTATGGTTCTCTATCAGGTATGGGCATTTATTGCCCCCGCGTTATATAAGCATGAACGTCGTTTGATGATCCCTCTGCTCGTTTCCAGTAGCCTGTTGTTCTATTTGGGGATGGCATTTGCTTACTTTGTTGTGTTTCCGATTGCTTTTGGATTCTTTGCTAAGACAGCTCCTGTAGGGGTTCTGATTGCAACGGATATTAGTAATTATTTGAGCTTTGTCATGGCACTATTTATGGCCTTTGGTGTCTCTTTTGAAGTACCGGTTGCCATTATTTTATTGTGCTGGAGTGGGGTAGTTACACCCGAATCCCTGAAGAAAAAACGGCCGTATATTTTGGTAGGTGCTTTTGTTGTTGGCATGTTATTAACGCCGCCGGATGTTTTCTCACAAACCTTACTCGCTATTCCTATGTATCTACTGTTTGAATTGGGGATTTTGCTTTCCCGTTTCTACACCGGACAGCGCAAACTGGGAGATCGTTCAGAAGAAGAGCAAACATCAGAAGCAAATACGGAAAGGTGATAATAGTAATCTTAACATGTTGTTCTGTAGTGCTAAGATAATTAACTCAAAGCGATAGCATATTAATTAACCCAGCGTCTATGCGCTGGGTTTGAGTTAGGAGAGCTATATGAGCTATGCATTTCCAGGAACTTTCCCTGGTCGCCGTATGCGCCGAGTGCGCCGTCATGATTTTTCCCGTCGTTTGGTTGCTGAAAATCAATTAACTGTTAATGACTTAATCTATCCGGTGTTTGTCATGGAAGGCACTAACCGTCGTCAAGAAGTACCTTCTATGCCAGGAGTGTATCGTCTGACAATGGATCTTTTGCTGAAAGAAGCTGAAGAGATTGCCCGACTGGGTATTCCTGTTTTGTCTCTGTTCCCTGTTATTGAAGCAGATAAAAAATCTTTGGATGCGAAAGAAGCTTATAGCCCTGATGGGTTGGTTCAACGTACGGTTCGTGCGTTGAAAAATGCTGTTCCTGAATTGGGATTGCTGACTGATGTGGCATTAGATCCATTTACTACACATGGTCAGGATGGGATCATCGATCAAGATGGTTATGTGATTAACGATGTAACCAAAGAAATTTTGGTCAAACAGGCTCTGTCGCATGCAGAGGCTGGGGCTGAGATTGTCGCACCGAGCGATATGATGGATGGACGTATTGGTGCAATCCGCGAGTTGTTTGAAGCGGAAGGCCATGTCAATACTCAGATTATGGCCTATTCTGCTAAGTATGCTTCGGGTTATTACGGTCCGTTTCGTGATGCTATTGGTTCAAGTAGTCATCTGAAAGGTGGTAATAAAAAAACCTATCAGATGGACCCGGCTAACAGTGATGAAGCATTGCAGGAGATTGCACAGGATTTGCAGGAAGGTGCCGATACTGTAATGGTCAAACCGGGTATGCCTTACCTGGATGTGATCCGCCGGGTAAAAGACACCTTTGGTGTGCCGACCTTTGCTTATCAAGTATCTGGCGAATATGCTATGCACATGGCTGCGATTCAGAATGGTTGGTTGCAGGAACAGGTCATTATGGAGTCCTTGCTATGCTTCAAGCGTGCAGGAGCAGATGGTGTACTGACATATTTTGCAAAACAGGTTGCTCAACAGTTATATGAGCAGAGGTTTTAATATTTGATTAAAAACGGGTGAATGTGAATTCTGCCCGTTTTTTGTCTGATTAAAGCTTCACAAACTGTTTGTTATCAAGCGCTTTAGGTAATTGTTTATTCAGAATATTCAGTAATAGAATAGAGCGGGTTTCTCCATCTGGCTCATTGTAGATAGCCTGCAATCCTTCAAATATCCCTTCAGTAATTAATACCGTATCACCGGTCACAGGTGTATCTGGTGATACATATTCTTGCTCTGTTGCAGACATGATTTCATTAATAAGAGCGTCCGGTACGATAGCTGGGCGTATACCAAAACGAACAAAATGGCTAACGCCACGTGTTGAATGGATAGTCGTGGTATGAATAACTTCTGGGTCAAACTGAACAAATAGGTAATTAGGAAAAAGGGGTTCTGTATTCACAGTACGTTTACCGCGAGTTATTTTTTCAATTTTTGCGGTAGGAGTCAGGCAGGCAACATCCTGTCGTTCCAGATTTTCTATTGCTCGTGAAATTTGCCCACGCTTACAGTAGATGAGGTACCAGTTTTCCATGTTTATTTAACCTTGATCCAATGACTATTAAGCATAGCAAAATAGGAAAGGGCATTACAGGAATTATCTCAGTGATAATTGTTTGATGATAGATATTTATTGTTATGAGTAGATACTGCGTTTCTTAGTAAAAAAGCTGTGAGTAATATCATGGTAAGCCATAGGTAAAGCGATCAATATAATGCTGGTGATTCTGTCTGCAATTAATATAAGGAAAAGAAAGATGGAAGTATTTCTGCTGAGTAATGGCAAACTTTCAGGTAATCCGGATTGGTTGAGTTATGCCAAGGAGCGGTTAGATGTAATGATTGAGAAACGCGCTATTTGCTCTGCGGTGTTGATTGCATACGCGGTTATTCAAGGTGATCATGAGCAGCGAGCTAAAGAGCTTGGAGAAGCTTTAGGAATAAGGGTAACAAATATTGAACGTTTTAACTCTCCTGTTCAGGCGATTGAGAATGCAGAATGTATTTTGGTTAGTGGAGGAAATACTTGGTTACTGAATCAGCTATTACATGAAAACGGTTTGATTGTACCCATCCAGCGCGCAGTGCGTGAACGTAATATTCCGTATATTGGTTGGAGTGCCGGTTGCAATGTGGCGACGCCAAGTATTCGTACTACTAATGATATGCCTGTTCGTAACACTGTTGTCATGCCGTCCATCGGATTGTTCCCCATACAAATTAACCCTCATTACATTGATAGCCGTATTAGTGGTCATATGGGGGAGACTCGTGATGAACGTTTGGCTGAATTCTGTGCAATGAACCCAGAAGAGATAGTGATTGCATTACGTGAAGGTAGTGGTTTGCATATTGATGGCGAAGAACTGCGTTATTTTAGTGGTAAGAATGAAGGGTTTAAAATATTCCAACACAATAAATTTTTCCCTGAGCAATTTGATACCAAAGTATTAGCTAATTGGGTCCCATTGCGTTGTATTTGACTTTGAGGTCGCAAGGTTGAATTAAACCCATTGCTTTTTAGTAAGTTATTGGTTTAATTTGTAGTCTTGCAATAAAAACATAAAAAAGCTGAGTGGGATAGCTTATAATGTCTTCCCCCTTAAAAACCGGCATGAATGGATAGTATGAAATACCGTGACTTAAGAGATTTTCTGACCTTGTTGGAACAGAAAGGTGAATTGAAACGTATCAGTCTCGAAGTTGATCCTTATTTAGAGATGACTGAAATTGCGGATCGTACCCTTCGCGCTGGTGGTCCTGCCTTACTGTTTGAAAATCCCAAAGGTTATTCAATGCCTGTATTGTGTAATTTGTTTGGTACCACTGAGCGTGTTGCTATGGGGATGGGGCAGAAAGATGTTAAGGCTTTGCACGATGTCGGTAAGTTACTGGCTTTTTTGAAAGAGCCTGATCCTCCGAAAGGTTTTCGAGACTTGGTGGAGAAGCTGCCGAAATTTAAGCAAGTTCTTAATATGCCGACCAAACGGCTTAATAGTGCGCCTTGTCAGGAACAAGTTTGGGTTGGTGATGATGTAGATTTAACCCGTCTTCCTATAATGCACTGTTGGCCAGAAGACGCTGCTCCGCTGATTACTTGGGGGCTGACAGTAACCCGTGGTCCGAATAAAGAGCGGCAAAATCTTGGTATTTATCGCCAACAAGTGCTGGGTAAAAATAAACTCATTATGCGCTGGTTATCTCATCGTGGTGGAGCCCTTGATTTTCAGGAATGGTGTCAGGCACATCCAGGAAAACGCTTCCCGGTAGCTGTTGCGTTAGGTGCCGATCCCGCAACAATATTAGGTGCTGTGACGCCAGTTCCTGACACGTTATCGGAATATGCATTTGCTGGGTTATTAAGAGGATATAAAACAGAAGTTGTGAAATGTCTTTCAAATAACCTGGAAGTACCAGCAAGTGCTGAGATCATATTAGAAGGATATATTGAGCCTGGCGAATTAGCTCCAGAAGGGCCATATGGTGACCATACAGGCTATTATAATGAAATCGATATGTTCCCAGTGTTCACTGTGACGCATATTACTCAGCGCCATGATGCTATTTATCATTCGACTTATACTGGTCGCCCGCCAGATGAACCTGCTGTGCTAGGGGTTGCATTGAATGAGGTGTTAGTACCGATTTTACAAAAGCAGTTTCCTGAAATTGTCGATTTTTATCTGCCGCCGGAAGGTTGCTCCTATCGTCTTGCCATCGTGACTATGAAGAAACAGTATGCAGGTCATGCCAAGCGGGTCATGATGGGAGTCTGGTCGTATCTGCGGCAATTTATGTATACAAAATTTGTTATTGTTTGTGATGATGATATTAATGCCAGAAATTGGAACGATGTCATTTGGGCAATAACTACACGAATGGATCCGGCAAGAGATACAGTATTAATGGAGAGTACTCCAATTGATTATCTCGATTTTGCATCACCAGTCTCAGGATTAGGGTCAAAGATGGGAATGGATGCAACGAATAAATGGCCGGGGGAAACGCAGAGGGAATGGGGACGCCCTATTGTGATGAGTGAAGAAGTGCGTACCCACGTCAACAAGATTTGGGATGAATTAGATATTTTAGGACCATAAGAGGGAACGCATGACAACACTGAGCTGTAAAGTAACCTCTGTAGAGGCTATTACGGAGACGGTTTATCGGGTACGGTTACTTCCGGATTCTCCGTTCTCATTCCGCGCCGGTCAGTATCTGATGGTGGTGATGGATCCGAGAGATAAACGTCCGTTTTCAATGGCATCAACGCCTTCAGAAAAGAAGTTTATTGAACTGCATATTGGTGCTTCTGAGCTGAATTTATATGCGATGGCTGTGATGGATAGAATTTTGGATCAGAAAGTGGTCAATGTTGATATCCCTCATGGTAAGGCTTGGTTCCGGCAGAGCAGCACTAATCCACTGTTATTGATTGCGGGAGGGACGGGTTTTTCTTATACCCGTTCTATATTGCTGACAGCGTTAGAAGAACAACCTGAGCGCCAGATCTCTATTTATTGGGGTGGCAGAGAATCACAACATTTATATGATCTTGCTGAATTACAATTACTTACAGAGCGTTACCCTAATCTGGTGGTTGTTCCGGTTGTTGAACAGTCGGAGAATGGTTGGTGTGGACGTACCGGAACAGTGCTCAAAGCGGTATTAGAGGATTTTGGCAGTTTAGCCAATCATGATATCTATATTGCAGGGCGATTTGAAATGGCAAAAATTGCTCGTGAGCGCTTTTGCAGTGAACGTGATGCTTCTGCTGACAACATGTATGGTGATGCTTTCGAATTCATTTAAAATAATAATAATAAAAAACCCGCCCCTGACAGGCGGGAATTACGGCAACAACGACTCAGTTATAATATTTTCTACAGATAAGTTCTTAATCCATTCTTTCTATAATAGTGGCAATACCTTGGCCTAAACCGATACACATGGTTGCCAGCCCAAACTGCACATCCCGGCGCTCCATTAGATTCAACAATGTTGTTGTAATGCGAGTACCTGAACAGCCTAATGGGTGCCCGAGAGCGATTGCTCCACCATTAAGGTTCACTTTGTCATCCATGCGATCCAGCAAATTCAGACCTTTCATGCAGGCAAGTGATTGAGCGGCAAATGCTTCGTTTAGTTCAATTACACCAATATCATCCAGTTCCATACCTGCTTTTTTGAGAGCCTTCTGTGTAGCAGGGACAGGGCCATATCCCATAATGGAAGGATCACAGCCAACAACTGCCATTGAACGGATACGGGCGCGAGGTTTTAGCCCCAGATTTTTAGCATAGCTTTCACTGGTTACCAGCATTGCCGATGCACCATCAGATAAAGCAGATGAGCTGCCTGCTGTAACCGATCCTGTTACCGGATCGAAGACAGGACGCAGTGCTGCCAGATCTTTCAGATTAGTATCTGGGCGGATAACTTCATCGTAATCAAACAACTTCAGTGTGCCATCGGCATCGTGACCATAAATTGGTGATATCTCATTGGAGAATGCACCTGATTGCGTTGCTTGTGTTGCACATTGGTGAGAACGAAGTGCAAATTCGTCCTGCATTTCACGGCTGATATGGTGAATCTTTGCCAGCATTTCGGCGGTTAAGCCCATAACCCCTGCTGCTTTGGCGACACTCAGGCTCATTTTAGGATGGAAATCCACACCATGAGTCATCGGAACATGACCCATATGCTCTACACCACCAATTAGCGTAACACGAGCTTCCCCGGTCATAATCATGCGGGCGCCATCATGCAGTGCCTGCATTGATGAACCGCATAGCCGGTTAACGGTTACGGCAGGTACAGAGTGAGGGATATCAGCCAGCAATGCAGCATTACGGGCAATGTTGAATCCTTGCTCCAGAGTTTGTTGAACACAGCCCCAGTAAATATCATCTATAGCGTGTTTCTGTACTGCCGGATTACGTTTAAATATCTCTTTCATCAGGTGAGCGGAGAGATCTTCAGCCCGGACCTGACGGAATGCACCACCTTTTGAGCGCCCCATTGGGGTGCGGATGCCATCAATAATGACTACATTTTCCATGTTTCCATACCTCACGCTGTTGTTCCGGTGCTGACAGCAATCGTTGCTGCTGTAGGGTAGTAACTTTCATTACGTTCAGCTTTGGCTTTCAAACCAGGTGGTACCTGATAAAGAGCACCGAGGTGAGCATAACTTTCAGCCATTTTAACGTAATTTGCTGTTCCCATTGTTTCCAGGTAACGGAAAACACCACCGCGGAATGGAGGGAAACCAATACCATAAATCAGAGCCATATCAGCTTCTGCCGGGCTGGCAATGACACCTTCTTCCAAACAACGGACAACTTCGTTGATCATTGGAATCATAGTACGGGCAATGATCTCTTCACCGGAGAAATTACTCTTCGGCTGGCAGATGGTTGCCAATAGTTGATCTGTTTGCTCGTCCTGTTCTTTCTTTGGTTTGCCTTTCTTATCTTGTGTGTACTTATAGAAACCGATACCGTTTTTCTGCCCGTAGCGTTGATTTTCATATAGAACATCAATAGCGTCTTTGTAATCACGCTGCATACGATCCGGGAACCCTTGAGCCATAACTGACTGAGAATGATATGCAGTATCAAGACCAATGACATCAATAAGATAAGCAGGACCCATTGGCCAGCCAAATTCCTTCTCCATAATTTTGTCTATCTGGCGGAAATCACCACCGTCACGCAACAACATACCGAAGCCAAGGAGATAAGGGAGTAGCACTCGGTTTACAAAGAATCCCGGACAGTCGTTAACGACAATAGGTGTTTTACCTATTTTGCTGGCGTAAGCAACTACAGTTGAAATTGTCTTTTCAGAGGTTTTTTCACCGCGGATCACTTCAACCAGTGGCATACGATGTACTGGGTTAAAGAAATGCATACCACAGAAGTTTTCCGGGCGTTTTAGCGACTTAGCTAGTTCTGAAATTGGAATTGTTGAAGTGTTGGATGCCAGAACACAATCTTCATTAACCAGAGTTTCAGTTTCTGATAGTACAGCCGCTTTGATCTTAGGATTCTCTACTACTGCTTCAACCACTATTTGAGCCTGTTCGATGCCGGCATAATTTAATGTAGGTTGAATAGAAGAGAGGGTTTTCGCCATTTTTATGGCATCCAAACGGCCGCGTTCAAACTGTTTGTTCAGAAGTTTCGCCGCTTCATTCATTCCTAATTCAAGGGCATTCTGACTGATGTCTTTCATCATGACAGGAACACCTTTACGGGCAGATTGATAGGCGATACCGCCACCCATAATCCCTGCGCCCAGAACTGCGGCATACTCAGGTGTTGTGACTTCTTTCAGATGTTTTTTCGCCAGTCCTTTTATGTACTGGTCATTAAGAAAAATACCAACTAAAGCACGGGCAACATTTGTCTGTGCCAGAGGGATAAAGTTGGCGGCTTCCACTTTCAGTGCTTCATCACGGCCAAGTGTAGCGGCTTTTTCTATGGATTTAACTGCGGTAATAGGCGCTGGGTAATGAGGACCAGCAACTTTCATTACCATACCTTTTGCCACGCTAAAACTCATGCCACGTTCAACTTCATTGAGTTTCAAAGGCTCTAACTTTGGTTGGCGTGCTGCTTTCCAGTCAAGTTTCCCTGCAATAGCCTGTTCCAGCATTGATATTGCAGAATTAATCAGTTTTTCACCAGGGACAACGGCATCAATCAGGCCGTTTTTCAATGCTTCTTCTGCACCAATGTCTTTACCCGCGGCAATAATATCCAGTGCGTTATCAGTCCCGATTAGACGTGGAAGGCGAACTGAGCCGCCAAAACCAGGCATAATACCAAGCTTGGTTTCTGGCAGCCCAATGCGCACATCGGGGGAGGCTATACGGAAATCTGTAGACAGAACACATTCACAACCGCCACCAAGGGCATAACCATTTATCGCTGAAATGGTTGGTACGGGTAAATCTTCTATCCGGTTGAAAATGCTATTTGCGAAATCAAGCCACTCTTGCAATTTTTCTACAGGTGCATCGAATAAAGAGAGAAATTCAGTAATATCTGCACCAACAATAAATGCAGCTTTATCAGAGCGTAATAAAACGCCTTTTAATTCAGTTTGTTGTTCCAGATTGGCGACAGCCTTATCCAGAGATGCAACAGTTTTGGTATCCAGTTTATTAATAGCGGCAGGGGCATTGAAAACCAGTTCAGCAATGCCATCTTTCAGCCAGCTTACTTGAATTGTTTCACTTTGATAGAGCATGTCGTTCTCCTAAATGAGCGCATACCATCTGGTATGACCAGATAGGCTTGATTGTGGTTATTATGTTAAGTAAATGCAAATGAGTGATTAGTTTTTTGCAAGGGTGATCACAAGTGAGATTTGTATCTCATTAACAATAGTTGTTTTTATATTTTTATAAATAAGGAGTTAGCGGGATCTGATAAATTGGGATGATTTTCGCGTGATACCTGCAAATATCAATGATTGTGATAAGCTAATGGTTCAGCCATAAAATAAAAAAAGGTCAATTGAAATGGAAAAGTTGGCATCTCTGTATCACGAACATATCTCTACATTGCAACAACGTACGCGCGAAGTACTGGCCCGTAATCAATTGGATGCTCTGCTTATTCACTCTGGTGAATTACAGCGTATTTTTCTGGATGACAGAGACTATCCTTTTAAAGTTAGCGCTCACTTCAAAGCTTGGGTACCCGTAACTAAAGTACCTAATTGTTGGTTATGGGTAGATGGTATTAATAAGCCTAAATTATGGTTTTATTCACCGATAGATTATTGGCACAGCGTAGAACCGTTGCCAACCAGCTACTGGACTAAAGAAGTTGAGATGATTCATCTGGCAAATACCGGAGATATCAATTCAGAGTTAAGTAATTATGTGAAACAGAATGTTGCTTATATTGGTTGTTCACAACCAAGAGCAAAAGAACTTGGTTTTTCTGAACATAATATCAATCCGAAAGCTGTTCTGGATTATTTGCATTTCTATCGTTCATATAAAACAGATTATGAACTGGTCTGTATGCGTGAAGCGCAAAAAACGGCTGTTGTCGGGCATCTGGCAGCTCATGAAGCATTTCAGGCTGGAATGAGTGAATTTGATATTAATATATCTTATCTGATGGCAACAGGCCATCGTGATACAGATGTGCCTTATGACAATATTATTGCTATAAATGAAAATGCGGCTGTTTTGCATTACACCGTATTACAGCACAATGCACCTTCGGAAATGCGTAGTTTCCTGATTGATGCTGGTGCTGAATATAATGGCTACGCAGCAGATATCACCCGTACTTATTCAGCAAAAAGTAATAACGAATTTGCTGCTCTGATTAAAGATATGAATGCGGAACAAAAAGCGCTAATCAGTACGATTAAAGCAGGAGTTTGCTACACTGAATATCATATTCAGATGCATCATAGGATTTCTAAATTGTTGAAAAAACACGGCATTGTTAAAGGTGTTAGTGAAGAAGCCATCGTTGAAAAAGGGCTAACAACACCATTCTTTCCACATGGTATTGGTCATCCTCTTGGATTGCAGGTCCATGATGCGGCAGGGTTTATGCAGGATGATACCGGTACACATTTAGCAGCTCCGGCTATATATCCATATCTGCGTTGTACCCGTATTCTGGAACCCCGTATGGTGCTAACTATCGAGCCTGGCCTTTATTTTATTGAGTCGTTGCTTGCACCTTGGCGTGAAAGTGAGTTCAGTAAGCATTTTGACTGGAATAAAATTGGGATGTTTAAACCGTTCGGCGGTATTCGTATTGAAGACAACATTGTTATCCATGAAAATAAGGTGGAAAATATGACTAGGGATTTGCAACTACCATAATGAAGCCTTATTTGATACCCGCAGCTCCAGTGAGTTTGACTGAGGAGATTAAAAAAAGTCGCTTTATTACCCTGCTGGAGCATACCTGTGGAGTAGATGAAGCTAAGGTATTTATCCAGCAAATCAAAGCTCAGTACCCTGATGCCCGGCATCATTGCTGGGCATTTGTTGCTGGTGCTCCGGATGATTCACAACAATTGGGTTTTTCTGATGATGGAGAGCCTTCAGGGACCGCAGGTAAGCCGATGCTATCTCAGCTTATGGGAAATAATATCGGTGAAATAACCGCAGTTGTTGTTCGTTATTTTGGCGGAATAAAATTAGGTACCGGTGGATTAGTAAGGGCATATGGAAATAGTGTCCAACAGGCGCTGAAATTATTGGAAACAAAATATATGGTTCCACAGAAAATTTGCTCCTTGCAGTGTGAATATGCCCATATCTCTATGATTGAACAGTTATTACAGAAATCAGAGGGGCAGATTATTGCCAGTGAATATGCAGAGAGTGTTACTTTGCGAATTTCACTTCCTGCTACCTTGGTGGGTGAAGTCGGTGATAAATTACGTGATCTGAGTCGTGGTGTACTGTATTTAACACCTGATCTGTAAATATTCTCTGTTAACTGTGTTAACTGGATTTCTAAGGAACCAGCTGAATGCATTTTCGTGCCATAACCCGTATTGTTGGGCTGCTTGTCATTCTTTTCTCTGTCACCATGATTATTCCAGGGTTGGTAGCACTAATCTATCGTGATGGCGCTGGGCGTGCATTTAGTCAGACATTTATTTTTGCTTTAGTTATTGGTTTGATGCTTTGGATGCCAAACCGGGAGCAAAAACATGAATTAAAGCCTCGGGAAGGGTTTCTTATCGTTGTTTTGTTTTGGACGGTACTTGGTAGTGTTGGGGCTTTACCTTTCATCTTTTCTGAGCAGCCAAATCTTTCTATTACAGATGCATTCTTTGAATCTTTCTCTGGTTTAACAACAACGGGTGCTACAACACTTATTGGGCTTGACACCTTGCCTAAAGCAATTCTCTTCTATCGGCAGATGTTGCAATGGTTGGGGGGGATGGGGATTATTGTGCTGGCTGTTGCAATACTGCCTCTGCTTGGGGTCGGAGGGATGCAGCTTTATCGGGCTGAAATGCCAGGGCCTTTGAAAGATAATAAAATGCGTCCACGAATTGCTGAGACAGCGAAAACTTTGTGGTTGATTTATGTGTTACTGACAATTGCCTGTGCTCTGGCGTTATGGGCGGCTGGTATGTCAGTTTTTGATGCTATTTCCCACAGCTTTTCAACCATTGCAATTGGTGGATTTTCTACTCATGATGCCAGTATCGGTTATTTTAATAGCCCTGTGATAAATACTATCATTGCGGTTTTTCTGCTGATTTCTGGTTGTAATTTTGGTCTGCATTTCGCGGTGTTAACGGGGCGCAGTCTGACAGTGTACTGGCGAGACCCTGAATTCCGTATGTTCATCTTTATTCAATTAGCACTGGTGATTATCTGTACTTTTATCTTATGGCACTATGCTGTTTATAAATCGGGAATGGAGACACTGAATCAAGCTTTTTTCCAGGTTGTTTCAATGGCGACAACGGCTGGGTTTAGTACAGATAGCTTTGCCCGTTGGCCGTCATTTTTGCCAATACTGCTGTTGTGTTCTGCTTTTATCGGTGGCTGTGCGGGTTCGACCGGGGGGGGACTGAAAGTCATTCGTATCTTATTGCTATTCCTCCAAGGTTCCCGTGAGTTGAAGCGGTTGGTTCATCCGAATGCGGTTTATACCCTAAAATTAGGGCGAAGAGCATTACCTGAACGTATTATTGAAGCTGTCTGGGGATTCTTCTCTGCTTATGCTTTGGTATTTATCATCAGTTTGTTATTACTTATCGCTACTGGCGTAGATGAACTTTCTGCTTTTTCTGCGATAGCCGCTACACTGAATAATCTAGGGCCTGGGTTGGGGGTTGTTGCTGATAATTTCACTGCAATGAATCCTGCGGCTAAATGGATATTAGTTATAACAATGTTGTTTGGTCGCTTGGAAGTATTTACTTTGTTAGTTTTATTTACACCGACCTTCTGGCGTGAATAATCTATTGAAAGAAGGATATCGCTATGAACTGTTTATTGCTTTACTCCAGCCGGGATGGGCAGACTAAGAAAATTATTACCCGCATTGCTGAGAATCTACGCAGAGCAGGGCAGATATGTGATCTCAGAGATTTAGCAACCGCAGAAACAATCGATTTGAAATCTTATGACAAAGTTATGATTGGAGCTTCAATCAGATATGGTCATTTTAGTTTAGCATTGAAAAAATTTGCTGTTCGTCATCAACAACAACTGAATAAAATGCCAACTGCATTTTTTGGCGTGAATCTGACGGCAAGGAAACCAGAGAAGCGTACACCTGAAACGAATGTGTATGTTCGTAAATTTTTGCTTAATACCCCTTGGCAGCCAGATCTGTGTGGTGTTTTTGCTGGTGCGTTACTTTATCCTCGTTATCGCTGGTTTGATCGTGTAATGGTTAAACTGATCATGAGGATGACAGGTGGAGAAACTGATATAACCAAAGAGATTGAATACACTGACTGGCAGCAAGTCGATCATTTTGCTGATGATTTCCTTGAAATAGCGAGTGAAAAATAACTGATTTGTTCTTTTTTTCAGTTTTTGGTTGAAAAAAGCCGCGAACGGAAGTTTTTTTTTAATAAACGCTTGCCAGCGCCAAAGAACTCCCTATAATGCGCCACCACTGACCGACACAACGCTGACAAAACGTGTGAGGTCAGGCAGAGCAACGTGAATCAGCGCTTGACTCTGCGGGCGAAAAGCGTAGTATACGCAGCCCGGCTGAACCAGAATATTAATTTTTAGTTCAGCCTGCTCTTTAACAATTAATCAGACAATCTGTGTGGGCACTCACAAGACCGTATCACAAAAAAAATACACTAAGTCTTGAAGAGTGAACAACAGTTGATTCATGACGAATGAACAGTAAAATTCTTTGAGCATCAAGCTTTTAATAGAAGAGTTTGATCATGGCTCAGATTGAACGCTGGCGGCAGGCCTAACACATG